>CAYOYT010000401.1:0-2904 GCA_964408245.1 uncultured Dongia sp.
GCTTTTGTGTGCGGATAAAGAAATGAGAGCAAGCCGGGATAGTTCCACAAGCACCCTCCCTCTCCCTAACCCTCCCCCACCGTGGGGGAGGGTTAGGGAGAGGGGGCTTGCCCAAATAAAGATCAATGACAGCCGCGACCATCCGCAGCGCCGCCGCCGCCGTGGTCGTGCGGCTTGCGTGCGCTCGTTGCACGTGGGTCGCGGCTGAGGCCGCGCTGCTTCAGCGCGTCGAGATAGCTCTGCCAAATCTGGCCCTGGTTGTGACCGAGTTCATAGAGATAACGCCACGAATAAATACCGGTATCATGCATATCGTCGAATTCGATACGGATGGCGTAGTGGCCCACCGGTTCGATCTTCATGATGCCAACATGCTGCCTTCCGGGTATGATGGTTTTCTGGCCCGGGCCGTGCCCCTGCACCTCCGCGGATGGACTCTCAACGCGCAGCAGCTCCGCCGGATAACGGAATATCTGGCCGTTATCGAATTCTATTTCGAGTATTTTTTCTGTCTGTTTATGACGAATCTCAACCGGCCAATACTGTGTACCAAGCGGTTCGCTGCCGAGCATTTCGCTCATTCGCCAACCTCGATCGAGCGCGCCTCATCAACCAACATGATCGGAATACCGTCACGGATCGGATAGGCTAAGCCAGCTGCCTTGCTGATCAGTTCCTGTTTTTGTCGGTCATAGATCAGCGTCGTCTTGCTGATGGGGCAGACCAAGATTTCGAGCAACTTTGGATCGATAAGAAGGTCGTTTTCGCTCAATGCCATTCTCCTCAATGGAGGCGGTGTTCGCCGCCAGTGGCGGTGACGCGATGCACTTCGAACATCGCCGTCATCATTTCAACCACGGCATCGAGGTCTTCGCATTCTAGCAGCGATTGCTTTTCCTCGGGCTCCAGCGGCGACATTTGCGCCATGGCGACGACCAGTTCGTCATCGGCGATTTGCTCAATGCCCTTCCAGTCGAGGCGCGCTTGGCGCGTCTTGAGATATTCCTGCAAGATGGCCGAGAAACGCGGCCGATCGGCCAGCTGGAATTCATGTTCTGCCATGTCATGTGCGAAGACATTGAAGTCTGGCTTCACGCATCGAAAACCACCTTTGTCGAGCGGCAATTCCTCGCAGATGCGGAACCGAATGAGACCAGACAGAATCACCTGATAACGTCCGTCCGGCGTCTCCTCAAACGAGACGATGCGGCCGCAGCAGCCGATGCGATGCACCGCCGGCACGAAGTCTGCCTGCAAGTTGCGATTGGCATTGGCGTCGACCGGCTGGACCATACCGATGAGGCGTTCCGGTGTCGCCAGCACCGCTCGTATCATGGCGAGATAGCGCGGTTCAAAAACGTTCAACGGCAGGCGACCACCAGGCAGCAGAAGGGCATTGGTCAAGGGGAAGATCGGCAATTCAGCAGGAAGTTCGGCAAAACCTGGATCGAAGGGACCGAGATGGGTGTGACCGGCGCGCATAAGCTTTTACCTCACTCGACAATGCTACGAGAAAAGCAATGAGGAAAGCCTGCGACGCGCACTCAAGGTTAGCGAATCAGTCGGGCCCATTGCTTCGAAGAAAGTGACGAGTTGTTTACGGGCCGCTTCCTCATTATGCATGCGGTTGATGCGGATGCTTTCCAGCAGCTGATCGATCGCGTCTTCCTTATCGCCGGTGGCAAACAAAGCCTGAGCCAGCTCAATACGCGCATCATGATCTTTGGGATCGGCATCGACCCGAGCGCGCAAGGCATCCGACTGGCCAGCGGCCTTCTTGCCGCTGAGCGCTATGTCAAGCTGAGCCTTAGCCGCGGCAATCGCTGGATCGCTCTGCTTATCCTTGGGAGCATGTACCAAGAAGTCGGCCGCCTGATCAAGCTCGCCTAAGGCGATGAGGCAGCGCACCATTCCGGCAATGGCCTTGGTATTTTCCGCTTCATGCTCCAAGATCTGACCGAAGATCTCGGCCGCACCTGCGTAATCGCCAGCTTCAATCGCGGCATCGGCCTGTTGTAGCGCGTCGTCGATGGGCGATGCCGGCATTTCACCGGCGAGCTTGGCGAGGCGAGCCACGAATTGTTTCAGTTGTCCCTCGGACTGCGCACCTTGGAAGGCGTCGACGGGGCGCCCTTGGAAGAAGGCGAAGACTGCGGGGATCGACTGAATGCGGAGCTGGCCGGCGAGCTGCTGGTTCTCGTCGACATTGATCTTCACCATGCGCACGGCGCCACGCGCCTCTTTGACGACTTTCTCGAGCACGGGGCCGAGCTGTTTGCACGGCCCGCACCATGGCGCCCAGAAATCTACCACAACTGGCACCTGCATCGACGGATCGATCACGTCCGCCTTAAATGATTGCTGGTTGCCGTCCTTGACCACATCGGCCGGTGCCGCACCGCTTGCGAGGTTAGCGCCGATCAAATTGTCCATTCTTAGAACTCCCAAAAAACCCGGATTTGACCCTATAGATGGGCTTTTCCGGCGATCAAATCAACAGCCACGACAAGCACGCGTTCCCCTAAATCCGCAGGTGCCACAAGGTCTTAAGTAAAATCCAGTAATTGCGGCTTATGGCCTTCGGCTTCGAGGAATTTGAGCAGATCCGCAGCAGCGATTGCCGTCGTCTTGAAATTGACCAGCGGATGCGCGTTCACCGGATCGCAGTCCATCAGATGCCGATCGAGCACCATCTTCACTTGGCGATTCTTGTCGTTGATCACTGCAAAGGGCGTGACAGCACCCGGCACGACGCCGAGATAGGTCATGAGACGGTCGGCTGACCCAAAAGAAAGCTTCGCCGCCCCGCCGGTCTCGCCGGTCAATTTTTCGCCGAGCGCTTTGAGATCGATGCGGCGGCTTTCCTCGAGCGCGCGAAGCCGCTGCTCGGCGAGCACACCATTG
>CAYOYT010000402.1:0-2900 GCA_964408245.1 uncultured Dongia sp.
CGTCTACACAAAAACACGGCCCGGATTCCCCGGGCCGTTCTTTTCGTCCAATGCGGTGCGGACTTACTTATCCCACCACATATGTTCACAGAAATAATATTCCGTGGGGTGCGCTTCGTAACCCTTCAGCTGTTTATCGAAGGGCTGATAGCTCTGGCGCCAAAGCGGCTGGACGATCGGGCCCTCTTCCTGCATCAGGTGCTCAATCTCCTTGATCACTTCCTTGCGCGCCGTGAGATCGACCAGGCCTTCGGCCTTGGTCAACAGCTCATCGAACTTCGGATTTTTAAAATTGCTCTCATTCCACGGCACGCCGCTCCGGTAGGCAAGACCGAGCACCATGATACCGAGCGGACGATGCGTCCACACGGTAAAGCCAAACGGCACCTTGGTCCAGACGTCCCAGAACTGGGCCGAGGGCAGAACGGTGAGCTTCACACGAATACCCGCTTCAGCCCATTGTTGGACCATCGCCTGGCAAGCAGTCGGTTCCCAATCCGGATCCTTCTTGGCATGGAGCTCAACATCGATACCATCTGGATGGCCAGCATCGGCGAGGAGCTTCTTAGCAGCCTCGAGATCGCGCGGCATCGGCATATCCACGAATTCCGGATGCACCGGGGAAATGTGGTGATGCTGGGCCGGCGTACCTAGATCGCCATACGCGATCTTGGCGATAGCAGCGCAATCGATCGCCAGACGCATCGCTTTGCGGACGCGGGCGTCGTCAAACGGCTTCTCGTCGCAATGCATACGGGCAACCGCCGTCTGCGCAGTATCGATCTTGTGCAGCTCGATATGGGGCAGCTTTTGGATGCTCGGATAGACCTTGATGTCGGCGTCATAAAGACCGTCAACCTGCTTTGAGGCCAGAGCCGCAAGCTTGGTCGCCGGATCGTCGCCAAGATCGATGAACTCGACGCCCTCGAGATAGGGGCCTTCACCCCAGTATTCCTTACGTGCCTTGAAAACGCATTTCTTGCCGACTTCGACTTCAACCGGCTCGAAAGCACCTGTGCCAATGGCGCCCACGCCCCACTTGCCGTTATCGTTGGGATGCAGAATGAAGGCAGGATAGTGGAAGAGGTTTTCCGGAATGGCGAGAGTGGAGACCTGGCCGTTAAGGCGGATGGTGTAATCATCTACCTTTTCGATCGCGTTCGCATCCCACAGCTCGGTCGTCTTCTTCGGATTGCCCTGCTCATCCTTCTCGCCCGTCTCGATTTCCTTCAGAATAAAGCCCTGGAAGAGACCAAGGACAGACGAACCGACATTCGGGTCAAGCCAGCGTTTGATGTTCCACAGAACATGCTCTGCGTTCAGCGCATCGCCATTGGACCACTTCACGTCCTTTTTCAGCTTAAGCGTCCAGACCTTCAGATCTTCGCTGGGCTCCCAGGCTTCGAGCAGGATCGGCACGGTGATGCCGTCACCTTTGGTGCGGGTCAGATAATCATTGGACTGACGCACGCAATTCGAATCATAGACCCACGAGAAAGTCGCTGGATTGTCGAGCGCAGGCACACGGGCGCCGATGCGTAGCACACCACCCTTCTTGGGCGTCTGGGCCTGTGCGGTCCCGATCATCTCACCGCCAAGTACCTTTCCGGCGATGGCGTAAGCAGTGGCAGCCGACATGCCGAGCAGCGTGGCTGTCCGCAGGAAATCGCGGCGACCGATAACGCGATGCTCCAACGCTTCGACCAAGCGCGGGACATCGGGATGATAGTCGCCGCCTTTGCCAGATCTAAAAGTCATGAAAACCCTCCTTACTAGTAAAACATCCCTGAGAGGCACGGCACCTTTGGTCCGTGCCCGCCGTATCAACCGCCTTTGTAGTTATTGGAACGCCCAACCTGGTTCGGTCCGCTTGGATTGTGGCGGTATGCCATTAATCTTAGTTTCAAACAGTCTCGACCGAAAATCCTCCGATCGTCAATCGTTCATGCAAAATTCGCATCCTAGCCTAGCCTGGCTCATCTACCGCCGGAAAGCTTATTGATACCAGCCCGATGGGTGCCCGTACTTGCGGCGGCACGCCGGACGCGCTATTGCCCGATCATCTCCCGCATTTGGCGCCAAGAGGCAGCATCGTGACAACCAAACTAGACAGGATCGAGGACGCCATCGCAGAAATCGCCGCCGGGCGGCCCGTGATCGTCGTGGATGACGAGGACCGCGAGAACGAAGGCGATCTCATCATGGCGGCATCCAAGGCCACACCCGAGTATGTTGCCTTTTTTATTCGCCATACCAGTGGCATCCTCTGCACGCCCCTGACTCGAGAAGATGCGCGGCGCCTGCACCTCTCGCCGATGGTAGCGGATAATATTGCGCCGCACGCAACCGCTTTCACGGTATCGATCGATTATGCGAAGGAGCTCACCACCGGAATCTCGGCCCAGGAGCGCTGCACCTGCATCCGCGCGCTGGCCAACCCAAATGTGGCTGCCGAGGATTTCGTACGGCCAGGCCACATTTTTCCCCTCATCGCCCGGGAAGGCGGCGTCCTCATCCGCTCTGGCCACACCGAGGCAGCAGTCGACATGTCGCGCCTTGCTGGCCTGCCGCCTGTAGGACTCATCTCCGAGCTCGTCAATGATGACGGTACGGTGAAGCGCCTGCCCGATATTCTCACCTTTGCCAAAGAGCACAAGCTGCTGGTCGTTTCCATCGATGAGCTCATCGCCTATCGTCAGCAGCGAGAATCGCTCATCACGCGAACGTCGGAGGGCTCTGTCACGACCGCAATCGGCCCAGCTCGGGCGGTCGTTTATTCGACTGCACTCGATACGGCGCACCATATCGCGGTCGTCTACGGCGATATCGGTGTTGGTCGCGGCATTGTTATCCGATTGCAGCAGGAAGAAGCGGTTGCAGACGTATTCGACCCTGACACT
>CAYOYT010000403.1:0-2893 GCA_964408245.1 uncultured Dongia sp.
GTGCTAGACCAATATTAGCGCCATGGACGATATAGCCCACCGAGCCCTGCGACGGGACGATCGGTGTAATCCCGTAATTGAGGAGTGCTACGAGCTGGACCACCACGGCAGAGCTAACCCCCGATTTCCCGTGACATAGGTCATTGGCGAGCGACGCCATAATAGCGCGCGTCGCCGTCTCGGAAAGCGGCGCGCCCACGCCGCAAGCATGACTCATGAGCGTGTTACGCGAAAGCTCGGCCTGCTGCGCGCCGCTCAGGAGGATCTCACTCAGAGCCCCAAGGCCGGTACTGATGCCGTAAGCGCGTTCGCCACTGGCAATGATTTTCTCAACGATGGCGCGGCCATTGGCCAGCTGCGCCATGGCCTCGACGCCAAGACTGAGCTCTGCCTCGCCCTTCGCCACCGTCACCAATTGCCGATAGGTTAGGGCGTATCCATCGCGTTCGATCCTATGCATCGCCGTCATTCCCTGATCGTCATTCTACTTGTATATACAAGCGGGCGAGGCAGGGCAAGAAAGTGGCCAATGATCTTTTATCAAGGCGGGATGCATCGATGTACTTTCACGCGCAAAAGCGACAAAGGCCCTGGAGGGATTGTCGCCGCTGGCCCAAATCGGCGAGGTGTTATCGAGACGCGACGAACTGAGGACGGACCGCCGCTGCCTTGGTACTGAAAGCAGCGCGCAGATCACCGGCGGCGATTTCCGCCACAACATTATAGGCCGAGAGCGTCAGGCCATGATCTAGCCCTGCCGTCACGTCATTGGCGGGAATCAGCACCTCGCCCTGCGGCAAATCGAACAATTTCAGCGCGCCTTCGGGCGTCAGGGTCCAGCGCGTCAGGACGTCACTGGTGCGGATCAGTGCAAGCAAGCCGCGATCCCAATCCTCGCGACCGACGGCGAAGTGGCGGCACACGAGCGGCAGGGTCTGATAGTCGGTCTTCCGCCGGGCGCGCTGGCGAAACGCGCTGAGTTGCACGACATTCTTGGAAACGATCGAGGGTTCGGTGCCGGTTTTAACCGGCGCAAAACGCCTGTTCATTTGCACTGCGCTACCTCGCCAAGAACATAAGGCCCACCAAATGACTGGCCCGATGACGTCACACGCCGGAACTTGGTATCACCGCCGCCAAAATGCGAGAGGAAATTTAACGATCCGGCACAAGGAAACGGTAAAATCGACGTGAGCGTGCTGCTCATCACCTTTATGCCACCTTCTCGATCGTGGGCGTAGCACGATTTCAAGCGGGTAAATGCACCATGATTGACATCTTCTGCACAGTAATTGCCGCCAGCCTCTGTCACCACCTCACTGGATGCGAGTAGCCATAGGTGAGCCACTCTTGACGAGACTATTGACGACGTCGCTTGGGAAAGCGTACCCGAAACGGTGATTGCTTCCCATGCCGATCGGTAAAAACATCTGCTAGCGAAACGAAAGTAGCCATGTCTGTCCTCACCTCCCTGCCCCCCACCTTCGCTGTCGACAAGGTGGCGACGATTGTCGACGATCTCTACGGCCTCAAAGGCACGTTCGTGCCGCTCGACAGCGAGCGCGATCAGAATTTTCGCCTCACCGAGGCAAACGGGCAGAGCTGGGTCGTGAAGATCGCCAACGTCGCGGAAGATTTGCAGGCGCTCAATTTCCAGGCAAGCTTGCTGCGTCATGTGGCGGAGTTGGATCCAGCTTTACCCCTGCCACATCTCAGACTAACGCGCGATGGCGAGATCCTAGCCCGTTGCATAGGCCCCGATGGGGGGCGCCATTTCGTCCGCGTGGTGGGCTGGCTGGCTGGGCGACCCTTCGCGAGGGCGCATAAGTCGACGGCGCTTTTTAGCAGCTTCGGCGAGGCCCTGGGTCGCCTCACCCACGCTTTGCAAGGCTTCGGCCATCCTGGCGCCTCGCGCGATTTCGACTGGGATGTCGTACAGGCAGCTAAGTCGCGAGCGCGTCTTGCTTATATTGACGTACCCTGGCAGCGCCACATTGTCGAATATTTCCTGGATCGCTTCGACTCACATGTCGCACCGCGGCTAAAGCGCTGCCGCGCGCAGGTTATCCATGGCGATGCCAATGATTACAACGTACTGGTCGATGCCGAGACGGGCCAAGAGATCGCCGGTATCATCGATTACGGCGATGCCATTCATTCGCCGCTCATCAATGAACTCGCCGTCGCCGCAGCCTATGCCATCATGGATCGAGACGCACCAATCGACGATGCGAGTGTCATGGCCGCCGCTTTTCACAAGGTCAATCCGTTGCTTGGCGAAGAGATCGACCTGCTCTTCGACCTTATCGCCGCGCGCCTGGTTATCAGCGTCACTATGTCGGCATCGCGTCACGATCGCTCAAAGGATAATGCCTATCTCGCTATCAGCGAGGCGCCGGCCTGGAATCTCCTCAAACGCCTGCGCGCTATGGATCCCATCATCGCGACCGGCCTGCTGCGCCAGGCCTGCGGCCTCGAGGCAGCATCCGGCGCACGGGCCGTCATCACCTGGTTGAAGGACCACCGCCGCATGCTGCAGCCCGTGCTCGACCAGGCGCCCGCCTTGATGCGCAAAGGTCTTGTCCCCTTCGGTGACCGCCATCATCAAATCGCCATCGCTTCCGCCGCAAGGCAGCCGCAGGAAGCGGAGAAGCTTTGGGCTGAATTATCAAGGCAGGAAGGAATCGACCTCGGCATCGGGCCTTGGGGCGAGGATCGGCCGGTCTATACCGCCGATGCTTTCGCCTCGACTCTCGCCACGGGAGAGCGGCGCTCACTGCATCTCGGCCTCGATCTTTTCCTCGATGCCGGTACAAATGTGCGCACGCCGCTGCCGGCCCGCGTGGTCGACATTTATGTCTCCGACCTACCGCTCGATTACGGTCATGCCATT
>CAYOYT010000404.1:0-2879 GCA_964408245.1 uncultured Dongia sp.
GTTATGAAGCGGCTGAATCTGAGGCGAGACTCAAGCCGAGACTTTGATCACCCCGATGGTCGTCGCATTTGGCGTGGCTTGGTTTGGGTAGCTGAGCCGGATCGGCTTCAATACTATGCTCACGAGTATTTACTTGGCTAAGAATGGACAAGGTAGTCCTTGGCTAGAACAGCGTGCCTTGCGATTTCACAATGTTTTCAAAGTCGTCATCGAGGCAGTAGAGGATCGAGTCCGCGATTGGTTGCAGCTGGCGCCGGATGTAGTGTTCATAATCAATCTTTGACACCCTCCCTGTTGTCGGTTCAGGCCCGGCCACGGTAATGACATAACTTATCCAACCGCCGTTGCCGATCAGTATTACCGCAATGATTGCCAGAATGACGACGGTTTGGATGAATGTGCCGAAGTCGGAATTATGTTGGCAATTCCTACCTTGGCGAAGATGGCAGTGAGTGCCGCGAAAAAAGCGGAAAGCAGAGCTCAGAATTGCCAGGTTGCGAGAAGGGATTTCATGATGGCATCTCGGAGCTATGTGTGAGGGTGCGGAAGGCTATCAGCCTCGAAACCAAACGCCAACCCTCTCCGAGCGTCACCACCAATCGCCATCGAGAGCTTCTTCCCAATCTTGGAGATCGAGGCGAGCCACAACCGATATCCCATCACGGCCGTTGGGACGAATGATGGCGGCCTCGGTGAAAGCAAGCTCGACGCCCATCAATTCCCGGAGTTGGAAATCGCTGCCGACAACGATGGTATTTGTGTGCGCGGCGGGCGCCTGTTGAAGAAGGGTGCGAACAAAATCGAGATCGAAGAGGCGCTTGTCGAGATCGGCGTGTCCGAAGGCAATCAGGGCCGTATCTCTGGTGCGACATTGAGCACTGGCGATAACCTGACCAACTGGGATACCCAGTTCTTCCCAGGACTCGCCCAGCTCCCGGGCCTCTTCTTGGCCCAGCGGCGACAGATTGCGCTGCCACCGGCAATCCGCGAATTCCGCGGCTGAGGAGGCAATGCTTAAAGACTCCTTTGGACCAGGAAGCCGGTTAGCGTGCCGCAGATAGACGACATTCCCGCCTTCCTGCAAGCGGGCGATGGCCTGTGTTTCGCCGATCTCTTCGTCAATGGCCCAGGCGACACAGCCGAACGCCATGAGTGCGCCTACAGTCGCGGTCACTCGCACTGCTACGAGCCGCGAGGTGGACCAGACCGTGCGCTTTGGCAAAACGGTGTTGTACTGGGATCTCATGCAACACCTCGGGCTGTCACTTCGGGTATCGGCCGCCGCGCGCTAGTATCGCGCCATGGTCGCGGCGGAATGTCATGTAAAGAACGAGGGCGCCAATACAGATGAGAAAGACTAGGCTTGTGATAATTGTACCTAATCCAAGTCCGCCATATTCGATTGGTTGCGAAAGGAAATCGCCCAAAGATGCACCGACCGGGCGCGTGAGGATATAGGCCACCCAGAACGCCAGAATGCCGTTCATGCGCAATCTATAGTAGGCCAAGGCCGTGACGAGGATCAACGCGCCAAACATAAGGCCTGCCCGGACATAGCCCATTCCGAGATCCTCTGCAGCCAAATCACCCGCAGCAGTGCCAAGCGCAAATGTGAAGAGGATTGCGAGCCAATAAAACACCTCTCGGCGCGATGTATAGATCGTGTGGATAGAAAGAGTTCTTTCCACCGCGTACCAAACAACAAATGTCAGAGCGAGGGCGGCAGAACAGCCAATCGTGGTGACTTCCAATGGGACGTCAAGATTGTCGACCAGATTGTCGGTGATCAATGTACCCACAACACTGATGAGGACGACGGTCGACCAGTATGCCCAGGGCACATACTTCCGTTGAGCAAACTGGAGAACAAGAGTGAAAATGAGAAATCCGGACATAATCCATGCCGTGTTCGCCAGCCACATGCCGAGATTCAAGGCGAGATAGTCGGCAGCCGTCTCACCGACTGTCACGGCCAGGAGCTTGATCATCCAGAAATCGAGGGTGACGTCCGGCACACGATTGCGGTCGGTCGTAGAATTTCTATCCGGCGTCAAGCTTGCCACTGCCTTATTTCCCCATCACCTTGAGGGCTTGGCCAAAAAATTCATCTGCATGTATGTCATCGTCGGCATTGCAGCGTTCAATACCTTTGTTCTCCAGCTCTTCCCACCTTGGCCTTGTTGTCATCTGTGAGTGTGGCGGTCTTGATCGTCTCCCGAAGATTGACGAGCATGTCTTCGCAAGGCACAGCGTCTTCTGCGAACGCTGGAGAACTCAGCAAGCTGTATGTCGCAACGACGCAAACAGCCGTCAGGAAAACCAACCTGTTCATCTCTTCTAGCTCCGAGTGATTGACTTAAGTGAAACAGCGCAGATCCATTTGCGCCCGGGGTCTATTTCTAGGGCACAGAGCTTACCCCGGCCTTTCACCGATATAGGGAGGCTCAATGCTGCGATGGCCATCAAGCGTTTTAATAAATTGGCCAACCATTTTCTTCAGCATGAAAGCTTTTGAACAGAATCTTGTGCGTGCATGCGAGAAGTCTGGTGGATACAGCAAACGGGGAGCGAGGAAGATGTCGTCGGTCGACGCGGTATTTGGTGCACTCCTCAATCATTGCCTAGATGCATAAAGGCGGGTGAATCCAATGACATTCAAGACTTTCTGGCCGATGTACTTGCGGGGACATAGCCTCCCTGGCACTCGTGCGCTGCATTACTTTGCAACGGTCGTAGGTATCCTTGGTGCCGTCGAGGCCATTGTCGTTCGACAGCCACTGGTCTTTGTGGCCGGAATTGTGCTCGGCTACATGATCGCCGTTTCGTCGCACTGGCTCGTCGAGCGAAATCAGCCGCTTATCTCCGTCAGCATGTTTTGG
>CAYOYT010000405.1:0-2871 GCA_964408245.1 uncultured Dongia sp.
CTATGTGCGAAACAAAGGAGAGCAGACCAAGGCTTCCGGCATGAACAGTTTCGAGCACAAGCTCGACGCTTCAACTAGCCAGGAAGCGCTTTTAAAGCTGATCGATCAGCTCAACAAGGATAAGAACGTCAACGGTATCTTGGTGCAATTGCCGCTGCCCAAACAGATCGATGCCCAAGCCGTCATCAACGCGATCGACCCCGACAAGGATGTCGACGGTTTCCATGTTGTGAATGCAGGCCGACTTGCGACAGGGGGGCAGGGGCTCGTCCCGTGCACGCCCTATGGCTGCTTGTTGCTGTTAAAGGATCGACTGGGTGATCTTGCTGGCCGCCATGCTGTCGTGATCGGCCGCTCAAACATTGTCGGCAAGCCCATGGCGCAACTGCTTCTCAACGAAAGCTGCACTGTCACCGTCGCTCATTCGAAGACTAGAGACCTGCCGGCCGAAGTGCGTCGTGCCGACATCGTCATTGCCGCTGTAGGTCGGCCCGAAATGGTCAAGGGCGATTGGTTGAAGGAGGGTGCCGTGGTGATCGATGTTGGCATCAACCGCATCGAGAAGGACGGCAAAGGTAAGTTGGTGGGTGATTGCGATTTCCAGTCCTGCCTGCCCAAGGTGTCCGGGATCACCCCGGTGCCTGGTGGGGTGGGGCCGATGACTATTGCCATGCTCCTGCACTCGACCGTCGTTGCGGCCTGCCGACAGCGCGGGATTGCTCTCCCGGAATAAGCTCTCGAGCAAAAAGAGATTCCACTAGTCGTTTAGCCAATCGATTAGTGGAAAGTTTTTTGCTAACTTCAGTGGCATGATCGAGATTACCAATCGCATCCAGCTCGACCCTCGCGAGATTGAGGAAAGTTTTATCCGTGCCTCCGGGCCTGGGGGGCAAAATGTTAACAAGGTTTCTTCAGCCGTCGAATTGCGCTTCAACGCGAAAAACTCACCGAACCTACCAGAAGGGGTCAGGGAGCGACTGATGAAGCTTGCGGGCCGTCGTCTTACCCTGACTGGTGAGATCGTTATCACGGCACAAAGCCATCGCAGTCAAGAGCTGAACCGGGCCGATGCTTTGGAAAAGTTGGTAGAGCTGATCCGTCAGGCAACTCACGTGCCCAAGGTGCGCAGGAAGACTAAACCGAGCCGCGCTTCTCAGGAAAAACGAATGGAGAGCAAGGCGAAGCGCGGCAATGTTAAAAAACTGCGTCAGGTTAAGTCCGATTATTGATCCGACTCTGTCGTCTCCAGGATATCTGACAATCGATTGAGCACGACTTTGCCGATGTTTCAAAGTTCGCGACCACCTGGCTCCTATAACATTTTGGATGCGGCCGAGTCCCGTTCCCGACAGTTCGGGTTGCGCACGAAGCTGCCAGGCGCGAGAGTAGCTTGATTAAAAGAGTCGGTCATTCCAGGGAGCTTACATGAAAATTGACCTCGCTGTTCTCGAACTCACTTGCTCGCGTCTGTGCCACGATCTGATAAGTCCGATCGGCGCGGTCAATAACGGACTGGAGCTACTGGAAGAGGAGCAGGATTTGGAGCTAGTGGCTGAGGCGCGAGCACTGGCGGCCAGATCCGCCCGGCGCGCGTCGGTCCTGCTTCAGGCTTATCGTTGTGCGCTGGGAAATGCTGGAAACCAAGCGAGTTTCGGTTTCGGTGAGGCAATCAGGTTGGCGCGCGACTATCTGGAAGGCGGCCGAGTCACTCTTTCCGGGGTGCCGGCGATGTCGCCAGCCGATTTGCCGGGCGGCTGGTCGAAGCTGTTGCTGATTGGAGTCATCCTGCTGTCGGAGAGCCTGCCGCGGGGCGGCAATCTGGCTTTAAGTATCGCGGGGGATGGTGGAGCGGCGCGTTTCGCCATCATCGTGGAAGGGGCGCAGATCGTTTTTACCGAAGATTTTAAACGGATGCTGGCGGGTGACGCGGACGCTATCGCTCTTGATGCCCGAAACATTCTTGCGTATTTGACCGGGCTGCTGGCCGTTCGATCGAAACTCAAGATTGAGGTCGTCCATGATGGTGTCGGCCGGCTGAATTTCCGCACATATTAAAGATCAGCATAATAGATTTTTTCGGGCGTCGCCGTGGCATTGGTCGCCGCAGAATTTGCCAATTTTTGGAAGAAGTTGCCGGTGATCCGGTGACTTCACGCAAAATTAATCCTTTTCACCAAGGATTAGGTTGCAAAAACAGCCGATCGGCTGGTCGATCGCTGGCCAATAAGATGGCAAACCAAATGGGGCAGGCGCCATGGACGATCTGTTAAGCGAGTTTCTAACCGAAACGAATGAGAACCTCGCTGTATTGGACGTCGAACTCGTAAAGCTGGAGCAAAATCCCAACGATATCGGCTTGCTGTCGAACATCTTCCGATTGGTTCACACGGTGAAGGGCACTTGCGGGTTTCTCGGTCTACCGCGTCTGGAATCGGTGGCGCATGCCGGCGAGAACGTGCTCGGCAAGGTGCGAGACGGCGAACTGGAAGTGACCGCTGAAGCGGTGACCCTCATTCTCGCCTGCCTCGACCGTATTCGCTCGGTCATGGGTGATCTGGAAGCGACTGGTGCGGAACCGGAAGGTGATGATTCAGAACTCATCAAGAGCCTCAACGCCTTTGCCGATGGTGGCAAGGCCGCGGCTGCAGCGCCCGTCCCGGCAGTCGTGCCCGTTGCCGCGCCTGCAGCTGCAGAGGTGAGAACGGGTGCCTCGATTTACGAACAGATCGGCGGCATGGGTACGATTGATGCCGTCGTCGAAGTTATGTTCAACCGCATCATGGGCGATCTCAGGCTGAAAACTGTCTTCGAGGGCGACAGCATCGATCATGTGCAGGGCTACATGCGTGACCACTTAGCCAAGATGTGCGG
>CAYOYT010000406.1:0-2866 GCA_964408245.1 uncultured Dongia sp.
TCGCGTATTACCCCCTATGCCAAACCGAGACGAATGGCGGCCATGCGGCAGGGACTGCCCACTGAACGGCAGCTCCTGCCGGACTCATGTAGCCAATGTCCATTCGCTCACCCATTTTCCTGCTGCTTTTCAACTCTGAGGAATTTCTTCTGGATTGTATCAGCAAACTGCATGCCAGATCGAAAGTGCGGGGTGCGTCGGAAGCGGATGATCCTTTCTTGTCCGGTCTTTCGGCCTGTGGTTCCATTAACCAGATCATGATTTTTTCCGAGTAGAGCTGAGCGCGTGAAGCCGGAAGATTTTCATCGCATCGTTTTTGAAAGTGCCGATATCGGCATTTATATGACTGCCCATACCGGCGCGCTGCTGTCTGTCAACAGCGCCTTTGCCAACATGATGGGCTTCCCTTCCGCCGCCAACTTGTTGGAAAAGGTTGGGCGGAATCCCAGTTCGCTTTATGCCGATTCTGGTCAGCGAGAACGGCTGATGCGACAGGTCGAACTGACCGGCATTCTCAGCAACGAGGTGAGCGAGATCATTCGGCCAGATGGGCGCCGATTGTGGATTTCGGAATCCGCCTCGATGCACGTTGCCGGCATGCCGCAACCAGTGCTGATCGGCACGGCTATGGACATCACGGCACTCGTTACCTCGCAGCAGGCGCTGCGGGCAGCGGAGGAGCATTATCGCAGCCTGTTCGAGAACGCTGTCGACGGCACGTTCATTTCCAGCCTCGATGGCAAGATGCTTGGCGCAAACCAGGCACTGGCGCGTATCAATGGTTATGAAACATCAGAAGAACTGATCACGGCGATCAACAGCAGCACAACTACGTGGTATGTCAGCTCTAACAGGCGCAGCGAGTTCGTGGCGCTGGCGGAGCGTGACGGTGTTGTGCGCAATTTCGAATCCGAAATCTACCGATATAAAACGCGCGAGCGCATTTGGATTTCCGAAACGGCCCGATTGGTGCGCGATGCGCATGGAAAGCCATCGCATTTCGAAGGCACGGTCGTCGACATCACCGAGCGCAGGAGCTTCGAACGGCAGTTAACTCTGGCAAGGCAGGATGCGGAAAGCTCTAACCGCGTTAAGACTGAGTTTCTCGCCAGCATGAGCCATGAGCTGCGAACACCGCTCAACGCCATCATGGGCTTCTCAGAGTTGATCACCATGATGACGCGCGAGCGCGCGGAAGAGAGCCGCGTTCATGAATATGCGACCGACATCCATTCTAGCGCGCGCATTCTTTTTCGCTTGATCGAAGAAATCTTGGATTATTCAAAACTGGAATCCGGCAAGGCCACGATCGACGAGATTCGTGTCGATCTTGCCGAGATTATGCAGCAATGCACGACCATGCTGTCAGCGCGTGCAGCCAAGAGTGAGATCGCGCTAGAGATCGACCTACCGCCCGATCTGCCACAGGTAAGGGGCGATCCACGACGCCTCCTACAGATTGTGCTGAACTTGCTCACCAATGCCGTAAAATTTACGCCCCCAGGTGGCAAGGTCGCTGTCAGCGCAAGCTTGGAGCCGGGCGGGAGCTTGAGTTTTAGTGTTAAAGATACGGGCATCGGCATCTCAGCAAAGGATATCGAGCGTGTGTTCGAACCATTTGTTCAGGTGAACCGATCAGCTTTTCATCAGCGGGAGGGCACTGGATTAGGACTCGCGATCTGCCGTAGCCTGGTTGAGTTGCATCAGGGACGGATCGAGATCGCCAGCCAGGTCGGTCAAGGCACCTTGGTGCGGGTCAGATTGCCGGCTAGCCGCGTCTTCACGTCAGAAAGTGCCGCCTCCCAACCAGATGCGCACAAATAGGCAACGAATCAGGTCAGGAGGTAGATTATACAACTTTTAGGAGATCAGCGCGTGCTCCAGGGGCCTGCATAGGGATGCAATGTGCCGGTGCAATATCCGCCATTACTGATCAAGCCATTTCCACTGCAATTAGTGTCGAAAACACGGCTTTCGGCGCAAGCCGTGAGCAACAGCAAACCAGCCACAAGGATAAGTTGTGAACGCTTCTTCATTTTGAACCTCCAAAACTTGGGTCTGACGGCATAAATTCCGTCGGCAACGCCGCACCCCCCATTCATGCCTTTGACCCAAACACGGCGGAAGTGCAAAAGTTGCGTTCTAGATGAAATAGAAACCACGGCATGCTAAACTAGCGATATCGCTCGCCTCGTGACCTGACTATTCGACAAGGTGACGAAGACACTTGATTGACCATTTGAGCATTGTTGAGAGTCGCATGGAGCCACAGTTAGACATTCCGGAACCGCGGCTGCAATCACTGTACAAGTATTGGTACAGCAAAATGCACGGTGACGATCTGCCAGCCCGAATGGATATCGATCCGCTTGAGATGAAGCCATGGCTTGGCAATCTGATGCTGATACAATTTCATGGTGGCGTCGCAGATTATCAAATCCGCGTCGATGGCACCAATCTAGAGCATTATTACGGTACAGGCCGAACCGGCGGCGGCATTGAAAAGTTAACCAGCGAAGACGAGAGGCGATTGCTGCTGGAGCAATATGCAGCTGTGCTCCATGATAAGTGCCCGGCTTATTACGAAGCCGATTTCACGAACAGCGATGGTGTCTATTCACGCCAAGCTAAATTGATCCTGCCCCTGTCGGCGGACAAGGAACGTGTCGACATGGTTTTGGTCGGCATCTACTTTCGCCTCGACGGCATGCCACTGAACCGACCCAGGTTCATCCTGTCGCGATATAATCGCGCAAGGATTCCACTTCCCGCTCGGCATCCTCAACGAGACGTTTGACAACGTCGCAGATCGAAATCATTCCGATAATTCGGCCGTCGCTGAGCACCGGCAAGTGACGTAAGCGCC
>CAYOYT010000407.1:0-2854 GCA_964408245.1 uncultured Dongia sp.
AACGGTCGTAGCGCCATTCGTTGGCGTTGACCAAGTCTTCCATCATATCCAGGGGGTTAGCGGTCGGGGCCAGGGTCGGTTCGTGGTTCAACTGCATAGGAAGCGCCCTCCAAACGGGTGGCGGCCAAGCTGGCCCGGCCGCCATTAATCGACCAGAACTCGCTGCCATCGGAGCCGCCACTCATGGGGTGCGCGACCCCTAAGGCTTGATAGGATAGGTTAATTTCCCACCAGATTTAGACTCGCAAATTTACGTATGCCGCGCAAGAGGCATTTACCAAGTTTAATGTCCTAATCGCATTCAGGCACCCGCCCTTGTCTAAATAGACCCCTTTTGCGCCATCTTTGCCTCGATCTCTTGGAGGCGCCGCTCAAGTTTAATTTGCTCCTCGCGAGCGGCCTGAGCCACGGCCTTCATGGTCTCGAACTCCTCGCGGCTCACCAGATTCATTTTGCCGAGCAAGCGTTCGAGCTGCTGTTGCACCTTAGCCTCGATCTCGACACGCAGACCGGTCAGCGATCCCAGTGCGCCAGTCGCCACCTTGGCCATGTCGTCGAGAATACGGTTATCGCTCTGCATGACGGTCGTTCCTAAGCTTGTGACACTTTCTTCAGGGACCTATATAACCGAGCCAACAGCACCTGACGAGTGGTGAGAATGCCGCCGGAATCCAGCTATTTCATCTTCCCCGCGTTCGATCCCGTAGCCTTTGCGCTCGGCCCTGTCGTTGTTCGCTGGTACGCGCTTGCTTATATCTCCGGCATCCTGCTGGGCTGGCGCTATATGCTTTACCTCGCCAAGAAGTCGCCGGCGATCGTGAAGCCCCATCACTGCGAGGACATGATCACCTGGGCAACACTGGGTACGGTCATTGGTGGGCGCCTAGGCCATGTCCTGCTCTGGGATCCCGGCTATTACTTCAGCCATCCACTGGAAATCCTCATGGTGTGGAAAGGCGGTATGGCCTTCCATGGCGGCCTCATCGGCGTCATCGTCACCATGATCATCTACAGTCGCCGCGCCGGCATTCCCTTCTTTGCCTTGGCTGATCTTGCCGCTGCCGCCACGCCGATCGGATTAGGCCTCGGGCGCCTCGCCAATTTCATCAATGGTGAGCTGGTAGGTCGCCCAACCGACGTTCCCTGGGCAATAATCTTCCCGCATGTTGATAAGCTGCCGCGCCATCCCAGCCAGATCTATGAAGCACTGACAGAAGGCGTCCTGCTCTTCACGATTTTGGCGTTGCTCGCACATCAGCAAAAAATCCGCGGGCGCCTCGGTACACTCTCGGGAGTTTTCCTAATTGGCTACGCTTGTGCGCGTATGTTCTCAGAAATGTTCCGTGAGCCTGAGACATTGACTGGCACCCTTGTCGAAACAACGTGGGGCCAGTGGCTGTCCGTTCCCATGCTAGTTTACGGCCTTTATCTGGTCTGGCGCGGACGCCGGACGATCACCGCCTGAGCTTTATGCATCCCGCTCTGCAGGGCATTCGCCGTCGCATCGCGCTGGAAGGGCCGCTGACCGTCGCCGCTGTGATGGAAGAAGCGCTGATGGGACACAAAGGCTATTACCGCGAGCGGGATCCGCTGGGACCGGAAGGCGATTTTGTCACCGCACCGGAAGTTAGTCAGATGTTCGGCGAACTCATTGGCCTGTGGTGCGTCGATACCTGGCAGCGCCTTGGATCGCCCATGAAGTTTAATCTGGTTGAGATGGGACCAGGGCGCGGCACGCTCATGGCAGACGCCCTTCGCGCCGCCCGCGTTTCCACCGATTTCCTTGCCGCCAAACAATTGCATCTGGTCGAGATCAACACGGTGCTTCAGGAAAAGCAGGTGCAACGGCTCGGCGAGCATCGCCCCCAATGGCATCAAAGTTTGGAAAGCGTGCCGCAGGGACCGATGATCCTGATCGCCAACGAGCTGTTCGATGCGCTGCCGATCCATCAGTTGCAAATGACGCCGCAAGGCTGGCGCGAACGCGTGGTAGCGCTTGACGGTGAGAATCTACAATTCGGCCTGACCTCTCCCAGCGCGGCGTTAGGCCTGCTGCGCCCGGCGCACAAAGAGGCGGCGGATGGTGCCATTGCCGAAGTGAGCCCAGCATCGATCGCATTGATGGATGCGATCGCCCGTCGAGTTGTCACATGTGCGGGTGCCGCCCTCATCATCGATTATGGGCCGGCGGAAAGCGGGCTCGGCGATTCCTTCCAGGCGCTGAAACGCCACCAGTATCACTTGCCGTTGGAAGCCCTGGGCGAGGCTGACCTTACCGCACATGTCGATTTCGGCGCCCTCAAAGCCGTGGCCACGGAAGCGGGCGCCCAGGTCTTCGGCCCCACGGGACAGGGCGATTTCCTACGCGCGCTTGGCATCGAACTGAGGGCAAATATGTTGGCGCAAAAAGCCGATGCAGCAATGAGTGAAGCTCTTCATGCCCAGGTCCATCGTTTGATTGCACCGGAACAAATGGGCAGGTTATTCAAGGCTATCGGCCTTGCTGGCCCGATGCTTAAGACCGAAATTTTAGGAGGATTGGCCGGGTTATGATTGTGACCGTGGATGAACTCGACCGCCTTAAAGGTATTCGCCACGGGTTCCTAACACGCAAAGGCGGCGTCAGCGACGGCATCTACGATTCCTTGAATTGCGGTCTGGGTACCACTGACACGCGCGCGCGCGTCATGGAAAACCGAGCTCGCGCCATAAAGGCGGCAGGGCTTTCGGATACGGAACTCAACACCGCTTATCAAGTGCATTCAGCGAAGGTCATAGTCGTCGATGCACCACTCGACCCATCGAATCGGCCCCAGGTCGACGGCCTCGTCACCAGAATTCGTGGTGTTAATCG
>CAYOYT010000408.1:0-2589 GCA_964408245.1 uncultured Dongia sp.
CCCCTAGATACAGCCATGAATAGGTCATGGCACAAGGCTTGCTTAAGAGAGCGTGGTTCACCGTTCAAGGAGATGGCTATGGATACCGCATTTATTGAGGAGCAGAAAATGAGCCCGCTCCCGACGCTTGACGAACAGCAGCGTAAGCTTTGCTTCGATATGTTCAACGCCTATTGGGAGGATGCCTTCGGTAAAGGCATTCCTTTCGATACAATCGGCACCATGTCGATCTCAGCGGCCTTGTTTGCCCTGGTTGCCAAGCATGGCAAAGAAACCACGGCGGAATTTGTTAAAGATCTGGCGCAAAGTATCCTACAGGATCAGTTCACCAACATGCGACCGAGGAACTAACGAAAGTCAGCTGGCTTAGCCCGAGCTACCTGCCCCCATTTGTTACCGAGAGCACGCTTCCCTGCGGCAAATTTTGCCGCCGGGCCTAGATTTTCACACGCCTTTGACCGGCAGGCGGCTGTGACGGTCCTTACGCTCGTCTATCGCCTGGGCATTGTCGCAGTTGCGCGGCGGCGCAAGATCGGCAATTCTCCCGCCATGTTTAAGAATGTGCACGCCCTTTGGCGCCCCCTCTTCCGCTTCGTGGCCATTGCCCTGGTGCTGGTCACCCCCCATTTTATGTCGGCTGCCATCGCCGCTTCCGAAGACCTCGTGGAGGTTCATAAGAAGGAGCTCGACGGCAATAAGGTCGGCGCTTTCCTACAGCTCAAAGAGCTAGCTCCGGGCGGCGACCCTGTCGCACAATGGAAGCTTGCCGGCTATTACCATTATGGGGATGCCGGCCCCGCCAATTTCGCGCTGGCCCGCGAATGGTACGGACGCGCGGCGCGCCAGGGCATGCCGGATGCCATGCTGGGCTTGGCGGTGATGAATGCACGCGGACAAGGCGGGCCGATCGATCTCAAGGCTGCTTTTGTTTGGCTTACCATCGCGTCGCGCATCATCGACAACCCGAAGGAAGTTCAGAACGTCAACGGTCTGCGCGACAAATATAGGAGCGAGATGTCGAGCGCCGATCTCAATGCCGCCCTCGCCGAAGCCACGGCCTTCCAGCCGGTCAAAGAGCAACGGTAGCGACGCGCTTTATTTTCCTGCCGAAAGCTTTGGCGTGTGGGAGATCCACGAGACGCTGAGAAAAACCTATATCGTGCTGCCGTAAGGCGCCTTCGTCGTCTCCAAGCATGACCTTGAGCACCGCCCGGTGACGAGTGGATGTCCGGGTCCCGCCGACAGGGCTCGGGCATGACGCGTTGCTATTCGCGCGCGTTGTGGGCTTACCAACCGCCGGTCCGCAGCCAGTCCTTGAGATCGGGAATGCGGTCATTGCCCCAGAACATCTCGCCATCGACGATGAAAAAGGGAGAGCCGAAAATATTGCGCTCGATGGCATTGTCAGTCTCGGCCTTCAGGCGCAGCTTGATCGCATTCTCAGCGACACCGGCCTCGATCGCAGCGCGCTCAAAGCCGAGCCTTTCGGCAATATCGAGAACCGTCGCCAGCGAACTAATATTGATACCTTGCTGAAACGCCGCATCAAGAAGCCCCAGTGCCAAGCGCTTGGCCTCCTGAGGTACATCTTCATCAAGAACGTAAAAGGCGCGGGCCGCGGCGATCGTCGCCATGGGGAAATCATCGGGGAAGCGGAAAGGAAGCGTCAACCGCCGCGCCGTGCGCTGGATGTCGTGCTTGTGGTAAGGCCCGCGCAGCGGTTGGCTCACCAGCGGCGATTGACCGCTGGCCTTGAAGACAGCGCCGAGTAAGATCGGGCGCCACAGCACGTTGCGCCTAAACTCGGCACCTACATCCTCAATTCTATGTGCGGCGAGATAGCCGTAAGGCGAGGAGAAATCGAAATAAAATTCGATCGGACCAACTGTCATGGTTTAATCATCGCTGAATAAGCCCCGTCGTTGATTGGAGCCTTCGACATGAAAAACTTCACTGGCGCTTAGCGGTAACTTCGATCTCGATTTTCATCCGCACATCGACGAGGCCGCAAATAATTGCGGTTGAGGCAGGTCGCACATCGCCGAAATACTGACCGAAAACAGGCGCCACTTTTTCCCAATCCGGCAGGTTGACGATGATGTAGCGGGCGCGCACGACATCCTTCAGGCTGGACCCCGCTTGCTTCAGCGCCGCCTCGATGTTGCGAAAGGTCTGGTGAGTCTGCTCAATCACATCGTCGGAAATGCTCATTTGAGCGTAATCGAAGCCGGTGGTACCGGAGACGAAAATCCAGTCGCCATCGATCACGGCGCGAGAATAGCCCGCAACTTTTTCAAAAGCGGAGCCTGAGGAAATTAACTGACGTGGCATGGTCTTAATCCTTCTTTCGCGTCGGGCGGTGCTGCAGATCACCACCGCAGTTGGGGCAGATGTGATTCATGGCGTGGGTGCAGGGACCGCACCACGTGCATTCATAGGAACAGATATAGGCGTCCGTTGCGTCATGCGGCAAAAGCCGCGCGCATTTTTCACATTCGCTCCGCATCTCGAGTGCCATATCCGTCCCTTTCAGGTCGTTTCTTCAAATAACTCACGGCCGATCAGCATGCGGCGGATTTCCGAGGTGCC
>CAYOYT010000408.1:2599-2845 GCA_964408245.1 uncultured Dongia sp.
CCGGCGCCGATCTCATAGAGCTTGGCATCGCGCAGCAGCCGCCCGGCGGGATAATCATTTATATAGCCGTTACCCCCCAAGCATTGGATGGAATCAAGCGCCAACGATGTGGCCTTTTCTGCCGAAAACAGGATCGCGCCGGCGGCATCCTTGCGCGTGGTCTTGCCTTTGTCACAGGCCTTTGCCACGGCATAGACATAGGCTCGGGCAGCACTCATGTCGGTGTACATATCGGCGATCTTCGCC
>CAYOYT010000409.1:0-2842 GCA_964408245.1 uncultured Dongia sp.
GCGAAGGCGGCCGCACCGTCGGCGCCGGCGTCGTCGCCAAGATCGTCGAGTAAGGCCTTTAGGCCCAAAGGATCCAGAAAATGGAAAGCCAAAATATTCGCATCCGCCTGAAGGCGTTCGATCATCGCGTGCTCGATCAGTCGATCAGCGAGATCGTTTCCACGGCAAAGCGCACGGGTGCGCAGGTTCGCGGCCCGATTCCGCTGCCAACCCGCATCGAGCGCTTCACGGTTAACCGTTCGCCGCATGTCGATAAGAAAAGCCGTGAACAGTTCGAGATCCGCACGCATAAGCGGTTACTTGATATCGTTGATCCGACCCCGCAGACGGTGGACGCGCTGATGAAGCTCGACCTCGCCGCCGGCGTGGACGTCGAGATCAAGTTGAAGAATTAAGAGGAGGGGCACCTATGCGAACCGGCCTCATTGCCCAGAAGCTGGGCATGACCCGCGTCTTCGCCGAAGATGGCGCGCACGTGCCCGTGACCTTGTTGAAGGTCGCTGGTTGCCAGGTCATCGCGGTCCGTACCGAAGAGTCGAACGGCTACAACGCCGTTCAACTTGGTCTGGACAAGGCGAAGGTTAAGAACGTCTCGAAGGCCCAGCGGGGCCATTTCGCCAAGGCGAAGGTCGAGCCGACCAAGAAGATTGCGGAATTCCGCGTCGACAAGGATGCGCTGCTCGAAGTGGGTGCCGAGTTGTCGGCCGATCATTTCGTGACGGGTCAGTTCGTCGATGTCACTGGCACCACCATTGGTAAGGGTTTTGCCGGCGGTATGAAGCGCTGGAACTTTGGCGGTCTGCGAGCGACCCACGGTGTCTCAGTTTCGCACCGTAGCCTTGGTTCGACCGGTCAACGTCAGGATCCGGGCCGTACCTTCAAGGGCAAGAAGATGGCTGGCCACATGGGCGACGAGCGTGTCACCACGCAGAATCTCAAAGTCGTCGGCACTGATCCAGCACTCGGCATCGTCATGGTGAAGGGTAATGTTCCGGGCCACGAGGGCTCCTACGTCCTCATTAAAGATGCCAAAAAGCGACCGCTGCCGAAGGAGGCACCGTTCCCGGCCGCCCTCAAGGGCAAAGCCGAAGCGGCGGAGTGAGGAAATCATGAAGCTCAAGGTCATCGACATCAACAACAAGCCGAAAGGCGAGATCGAGTTGGACGATACCACGTTCAACGACATCTTCGGTCGTCCGGTCCGCAAGGACATCCTGGCGCGCGTGGTTAACTGGCAGTTGGCGAAGCGCCGCTCCGGCAACCACAAGACCAAGGAAATCGGCGACGTCTCCGGCACCACCAAGAAGCCCTATGCTCAGAAGGGCACAGGTCGCGCCCGTCAGGGTTCGTTGCGCTCGCCGCAATTCCGGGGTGGTGCGACGATTTTCGGCCCGGTCGTGCGCTCTCACGCCCATGATTTGCCGAAGAAGTTTCGTGCGCTAGGTCTGAAGACAGCTCTCTCGGCTAAGGCTAAGGAAGGCAAGCTGATCGTCATCGACAGCGTTGGCACCGACGCCAAGACCAAAGACGTGGTCGAGAAGTTCAATGTACTGGGCTGGAAGTCGGTTCTTCTGATTGAAGGCCCGGCGGTCACCGAGGGTTTTGCCCGCGCCGCTCGCAACATTCCGCATGTCGACGTGCTGCCGCAGCAGGGCGCCAACGTGTATGACATTCTGCGCCGCGACACATTGGTTCTCACCAAGGACGCCGTGCAACATCTTGTGGAGCGACTGAAATGAGCCGCGCACGGAAGATGGTCACGCCCAAGCCGAAGCTCTCGCAAGCAGCGATGCTCGAGATCATTCGTCGACCGCATGTGACCGAAAAATCGACCATGGGGTCGGAACATAACCAGGTCACCTTCAAGGTGCCGCTCGACGCCAGCAAGCCAGAGATCAAGGCTGCTGTCGAAGGCGTGTTCAAGGTGAAGGTGGATGCCGTCAACACCGTGCGTGTTCAGGGCAAGTCCAAGTTGTGGCGCGGCCGTGCTGGCAAGCGCCCGGATTTCAAGAAAGCGATCGTGACCCTCGCCGAGGGTCAAAAGATCGATGTGACGACGGGGATCTAAGCCATGGCCTTGAAGACATTCAAGCCGACCTCCGCCGGTCGCCGCCAGCTGGTGCTGGTCGACCGTAGCGAGCTCCACAAGGGTGAGCCGGTGAAGGCTCTCACTGAGGGTCTCAAAAAGTCGGGTGGTCGCAACAATTATGGCCGTATCACGGCCTTCCGTACGGGCGGCGGTCACAAGCGCCGCTACCGCGTGGTCGACTTCAAGCGCAGAAAGTTCGACGTCGCCGCCACGGTCGAGCGTTTGGAGTATGATCCAAATCGCACCGCGTTCATCGCTCTCATCAAGTATGAGGACGGCGAGCTTGCCTATATCTTGGCGCCGCAACGCCTGAAGGCTGGTGACCAGGTTGTCTCTGGCGAGCGTGTCGACGTGAAGCCTGGCAACGCGATGCCGCTACGGTCAATCCCGGTTGGTACCATCATCCACAATGTCGAGCTTAAGTCCGGCAAGGGTGGTCAGATGGCCCGTTCCGCCGGTACCTTCCTACAGCTGGTCGGCCGCGATCAGGGCAACGCGCTGCTGCGCATGCCCTCGGGTGAAGTCCGCATGGTGAAGTCGGAGTGCATGGCGACCATCGGGGCGGTCTCTAACCCCGATCAGCAGAACACCTCGATCGGCAAAGCCGGTCGCGCCCGTCATCTCGGTTACCGTCCAACCACGCGCGGTATTGCGATGAACCCGGTCGATCACCCGCATGGCGGTCGTACCAATGGCGGCCGCGCTTGGGTCACACCCTGGGGCAAGCCGACCAAAGGCAAGAAGACGCGTCAT
>CAYOYT010000410.1:0-2821 GCA_964408245.1 uncultured Dongia sp.
ATAGAGGTGATGCCAAGACAGAAGAAGACGACGGAATTTGCTGCCGATCCCCGCCCCTGATGTAGAATGTTCTGCTCTCGCGCAAAACGAACAAGATCGTGCACGGTGAGAAAATAGCGCGCATAGTCGAACCGCGCGATGAGGTTGAGCTCGTGCTCGATCTTCACCAGTATGTCTGGTGGGACATCGTCGTCATACCGCCATCTGGCACCTTCCTGAACGAATTCACGAAGGCTTTCAAGCGGCGTTTTATCCATTGTCACGATTTCCTCAGGATACTCATACTTGAGTTCATCGAGAGAGAAGGTGCAGCGTTTGGCAATCTCCGCCGTGCGCGTGACGGCCTCTTCGAGGCCACGAAAAAGACGATGCATCTCAGCACCATCTTTCAGATGTCGTTCGGCATTCTTCTCCAGCAGGAAGCCGGCATTGTCGATGGTGGTGTGATGCCGCACGCAGGTCAGCACATCGAATAAGGTCTTACGATCTGGGTGATGGTGCCGCACGTCATTAATGGCGATAGTGGTAAGACCTAATGCATCGGCAAGTCTTTGCAACTCCAGCAATCGTCGCGCGTCGTCACCGCGATAGTAATGTGTAAGAGCGAGATATCCGTCGCGGCCGAAATCGGTATGGAAGCGCTGGAGGAAGTTAAAAAAATCGAGTCCCTTATTCTCACCCCTCACCCCAACCCTCTCCTCGTTATCGCGGGGCGAGGGATTTTTGACCAAGTGAGCACTAAGCCCCTCGCCCCTTTGGGGAGAGGGGTTGCGGTGAGGGGTAAGTGATGGCACCACAATCGCCAAAAAACCCTCTTTCACGGCGGTGAATTCGGCGTAGTCGATATGGCATTCGCCTTTCCGGGCGCGCCGGCGACCAACCGTCAGCAGGGTGCAAAGACGCCCATAGGCCGCGCGGTCGATGGGATAAGCCAGAATGTCCGGCGCGTCGCGAAAGCTCAGGCGGCAGCCGACCACCAAACGGATACCGGCCTTATGGCAGCCGACATGAGCACGCACGATCCCAGCCAGAGAATTGCGATCGGCGATTCCAAGATGGGTCATGCCAAGAGCGGCTGCCGTGAAAGCCAGTTCCTCGGCATGAGAAGCAGCTTCCAGAAAGCTATAATTAGTCATGGTGGAGAGTTCGACATAAGCCTCACTCGCCACGGCCTTAAGCGTCCTTTGTCGTGAGTGCGGTTTCGCAAGCAAGGCGACAATCTTGTCGCCGGGAGGTAGCGCAATCGGTGGCTCGGTGCGCATCAGGCGAAGATTCCATGCAGAAACCAGCGTGGCGCTCGTGTCGTATCCTGTGCGTAAAGACCGCTGCGGAAGAGCCAGAATCTGCGGCCGTCATCGATCTCAACACGGTAATAGTCGCGGGTTTCTTTTCCATCATCCATTGGCTGCCACCATTCTGGCCGAATGCGCTCGGGTCCCTCTGCCTTGGCGATTCGGTGATGCATATGTCGCCAGCGGAAAGAAAGTGGCGGATCGTCAGGAATGGGCGCTGTTGCCTCAATGGCTTCGGGTGGCGAGAACAGCCGGATGGGTCGCGGCGGTTGGTCGGTCGACCAGTCGCTGCCTGGGGTTTTCTTTTGCAAAGGCGAGGCAAAAGCCACGGCGCGTTCCGGAATATGGCTTGCTATAGCTCGCGGTGTGGTAACGCTGCCGGTGCCAAGGCGATTGGTTAGGCGATCCACCAGCGCTGCGAGATCCGCCTCGGTGATGGGGGAATGACGACGCTCAAAATCTGTCTGCACGCTGTTTATTTTTTCCGTTACCAAAGCGCTGAGGCTCATACGTTCAATGCCGGGGCCTGGATCGAGCGTCGGGATCTTCTCGGCCAAAAGCTTCAGCAGATGCTTGGCATCGCGGGTGGGCCGAGCCGTGCCGATGATGAGCCCGGGAGCTTCGTCGTCTAAGCGATGCGCGATGACGCCCAAGCGACGGATACCGAGTTCTTGAGTTTCCAACTCACGCAAGAGTCGCGACATCAGCAATTCGCTGGCGTGGGTGATCGATTCCGGTGTCGAGATCGGCTCGGCAAAGATCAGGCTGACACGCTGATCCGGCAAAGGCGCAAGCGGCGACAGTGTCTCGGCGGTATAGCCCAAGGCCTGGTCGAGCCGAGTCAACAAACCGGGCCCAAACCGCTTGGTGACGTCGGCGCGCAGAAGTGGATAAAGATCGCCGATCCGCCGCAAGCCCAGGCGATCGAGGTTGATGGCCGTCGCATCGGTGAGACGCAGCGCCCGAATGGGCAATGCCTGCAAAGCGGTGGTGATGCTGCCCGGCGGAATGATGGCATGCGCGCCTCCAACGAAACCTGCCCCCCCAAAACGCGAACTGGCCCAGGCGGCGCCGATCGTACCCGCGATGGCAGCGCGTGCCTCAAAGCCTTGCCGTTCCAGACGTGTCAGTGCATCTGTCATCAATCGATTTTCGCCCTGCCACAGATGTGCGCAGCCAGTGATGTCGATCAGCAATCCATCGGGTGCATCGGGTGTGGCATGGGGCGAAAAGCGCGTCGCCCATTGAGCGAGCGCATGAAGCCGCGCGAGATCGCCGGTGGGATCGGCATCTTCCACTTGTGCTTCAGGCACGCAAGCCAAAGCATCGGCGAGACGTTGCCCCGGATAAAGCCCGCGTGCCACAGCGATATCATCGACACAATGCACGAGGCGCAGATTTCCGCTGGAGCGTACCAGCAGCAGCGGCACTGGTTTGTTCTCAACCGGCTTGACGCTTGATGTCGGAGCCATCTGTCTCTGCCGGCGGTGCCAGCAATCGGTCGCCCAGCGCGGCAGAAATATGCTGAG
>CAYOYT010000411.1:0-2799 GCA_964408245.1 uncultured Dongia sp.
TGTCCTTTGCCCGCATGACTGGCATCAAGCTCAGCGAACAACCGGACCTGCTGACGGGGATCGGAACGCCGCCGCTCGCCGACATTCCAGAGTCCGAGGCCACGCATCGTCATCGGCGCTTTCGCAACCGTCTCGTCGCCGGCGGCCTTTTTGTCTTGGCTTTGGTCGGGTTCTGGTATTGGAGCAGTAGTGGGGAAAGTGGCAACGCGACGATCCCCGTTATCACGGCCGATCAGACGCCGGAAAAAGTGAAGCCGGCGGAGGAAGGTGGGCTGGACGTGCCCAATCAGGATGTCGCCATCCTCAATGGCGAGAATTCGACGGTGTCCGGTCAAAGCGAAACGGTTCTGCCAGCGCCCGAACAACCCGCAACACCGCCGGCGCCAGCTGCGACTCCCGAGGTGGCGCCTGCGACCGAAACTGGCAATGGCGTGCCAACCGTTTCAGCACCGACGCTCGATACTATCCCCAGCGTGGCGGCTCCGACCGAACCTTCGGCAACCAGTGAGGCCGTGCCGCCTGCGCCAGCAACGTCAGAAGCAGTTCCCGCCCCTCAAGCCCCGGCGCAGACCGCGAGCGCTCAAGCTGCTCCGTCTCAGACCGCTTCCGCGCCGGCACTGGCTGTGACCGCAGGCTCAGCCCGCATTCAGTTGGCTGCTGTCAGAACTGAAGCGGCTGCCCGAAAAGAATGGAAGCGGCTTCAGAAGGCCAATCCGGATCTGCTCGGTAGGCTCACGCTCCATGTGGAGCGCTTCAACAAGAATAGCAGCGAGATTTACTATCGTATCCAAGCTGGACCAGTTAAGGGCAAAGTCGCAGCAAAGCAGCTATGCGATAAATTAAAACAAAAAAATCAACCCTGTGTGGTTGCTAATTAAAGCAAATCCGCAAGTTGTATTGGGGGAATTCTAAGTATGCCTTTGGCCGCGATTCTTGGCTGCGCCGGGCCAGAATTGACTGAGGCAGAGCGCAGCTTCTTC
Organism: uncultured Dongia sp.; assembly: GCA_964408245.1. Lineage (GTDB taxonomy): Bacteria > Pseudomonadota > Alphaproteobacteria > Dongiales > Dongiaceae > Dongia. The sequence goes on from CAYOYT010000411.1 coordinate 981, forward strand.
CGTGCCACGGATCCACTCGGCTTCATTGTCTTTGCCCGTAATCTGATCGATCCCGATCAAGTACGACGACTGACCACCGATCTGCGTGCAACGATTGGTCGGCCGGAGGCACCCATCCTGGTGGACCAGGAAGGTGGCCGGGTGGCACGATTGAAGGGGCCGCATTGGCGTCACCCGCCGGCGGCTGACCGGTTTGGAGCAATTGCCGCGACAGATCGGGCGCGCGCTGCCCAGGCTGTCCGCGTCAATCATGAATTGTTGGCGGTCGAATTGCGCGAGCTGGGTCTTAATGTTGATTGTGCCCCTTTGGTCGATGTTCGGATGGCTGGCGCACACGACATCATTGGTGATCGCGCCTATGGCACCGACCCCTATCTGGTGGCTGATCTCGGCCGTGCCGCGGCTGAGGGGTTGATGGCAGGTGGCGTGATGCCGATCATCAAGCATATTCCCGGCCATGGCCGCTCAACGGTTGACAGCCATTTCGACCTGCCGCGGGTCGACAGCGATATCGATACCCTTGCTGCAACAGATTTTGTACCGTTTCGAGCCCTGCATGACATTCCCTGGGCCATGACCGCCCATATCGTCTACAGCGCCATTGATCCTAACCTGCCCGCCACGCTGAGCCGCACAATCATTACAGACGTGATCCGCGGCGAGATCGGCTTTGCGGGCCTGCTGCTTTCAGACGATCTCTCGATGAAGGCGCTGAAGGGTGGGCTCGACGAGCTGGCCCAGAGCAGCATAGAGGCGGGCTGTGATATTGTTCTTCATTGCAATGGCGACATGGCCGAAATGGAGTTGGTGGTCAAAGGCGCAAAGCCCTTGTCTTCGGTCGGACGTGCCCGATATGAACAGGGCCAACGGCGCCTCAATGTGGGTGCGGACCTCGACAAGGCTGATCTCAGAGAGGAGCTTTTAGCTCTAATGGCTTGAAGCTAAGGCATAATATAGTAAGGGGGGGTAGCCTGGCTTACGATCCCCTAGGAGCCAGTTTTGGAAGCATTGGATATTGGCCATCTGGCGCAACTTGCGACGACCTGGGCTTTACCGGTCCTGATTGCGATCACGCTGCATGAAGCCTCTCATGCGTATGTGGCTTGGCGTCTCGGTGACGATACGGCCTATGCACTGGGTCGAGTGACCTTCAACCCACTGAAACACGTCGACCCTTTCGGTACTGTCATTCTGCCGGCTATTCTTCTGCTGACTGGCAGCGGCTTCTTGTTCGGCTACGCCAAACCCGTCCCGGTCAATTTTCGGCGCTTGAGGCATTTTCGGCGCGACTCGGCGCTGGTGGCGATCGCCGGTCCGACTAGCAATCTCATACTGGCGATTATCTCCGCGATCCTCCTGCATGTCGCTGTCCTGTCGCCCGACTGGTTTGCTGATTGGTCAACCAAGACACTGATAAATTCCATGCAACTCAATATTATGCTGGCGCTTTTTAATATGCTGCCTTTACTGCCTTTGGACGGTGGAAGGGTTTTGGGCGCAGCCCTGCCGCCACCGCTGGCGCGGCTGTTTTTCCAAACGGAGCGCTACGGCATGATGATCCTTCTCGCGCTTATTTTCTTGCTGCCGCTCATCGGCAACCAAATAGGGATGAATCTCAATATTTTGAGCTGGATTTTGGGCCCTGCTTCCGACTATCTCCTACATCTTGTTGTAACCCTCACGGGGCTGACGGGCTGATGGCGTCTTGGATCGCTGACGAAAACGAGACTCTGCCGGAGACATCCAGTGTCGCCGACGAAACGCCTGTGCTCAACGCGGGCGACGACGTATCCGATAAAGATGTTGCCGAAAATGCGCT
>CAYOYT010000412.1:0-2795 GCA_964408245.1 uncultured Dongia sp.
GTCCTAGGCCTAATAACCTGTTATTCTTGCAGCCAGTTTATCCCCAACAGAGCAATCGCCTCGGTCACGAAACTGTCATGGGCCGCCGGCGCGATCGAGCGATTGCAGCCAACCCATATCAACGATTAGATTTTCGCCCAGATTTCGCGCCGTAAGGAATGAAAGCCAATGAAAATCAAATGTCTGGAAACCTTCACCAACCAGTATGTCGGCTTCGTTAGGGTCACAACTGATAGCGGCCATCAGGGCTGGGGGCAGGTCTCTAACTACCATTCCGATATCACCTGCCAAGTATTCCATCGCCAGGTCGCACGCTACGCCCTGGGCGCGGACGCTTTCGATATCGAGGGTCTGATTACCACGATCCCAGAGCGCGAGCATAAGTTTCCCGGTTCCTATCTCATGCGCGCTTTGACCGGCCTCGATACCGCGCTGTGGGATCTGCGCGGCAAGATCGAGGGCAAGTCCGTCTGCGAGCTTCTCGGCGGCAAGCCACGCCCCTTCCCGGTCTACGCCTCCAGCATGAAGCGCGGCGAGATCACGCCAAAAGACGAAGCTGATCGCTTCATCAAACTGCGGGAAAAGCACGGCTACGACGCCTTCAAATTCCGGGTCGGCAAGGAGTGTGGTCATGACCAGGACGAGTGGCCGGGTCGAACCGACGAGATTGTGCCACTGATTCGCAAAACGCTCGGCGACGATGTACGCCTGCTTGCCGACGGCAACAGCGGCTATACGCCAAAGAAAGCGATCGAGATTGGCAAGATGCTGCAGGATAATGGCATCATCCATTTTGAAGAGCCTTGTCCCTATTGGGAGTATCACTGGACTAAGCAAGTGAAGGAAGCGCTGGACCTCGATGTCACCGGCGGCGAGCAAGATTGCGATTTGGCCTTGTGGCGCTTCGCTATTGATATGCGCGCAGTCGACGTCGTGCAGCCAGATGTTTGTTACATTGGCGGCATCAATCGAACGATGAAGGTCGTCGAGATGGCGAAGAAAGCTGGCCTGCCGGTGACACCGCATTCCGCCAACCAATCACTGGTAACGGTCTTCACCCTGCATCTCATGGGCGCTATCGAAAATGCCGGCCCCTATGTCGAATATTCCATAGAGGGCAAAGATTACTACCCGTGGGAACCCGGATTGTTCGATCCCGTACTCGTCGCGAAAGATGGCAAGGTGCAGATTCCGGAAGGGCCCGGCTGGGGCGTCGAGATCCGCAAGGACTGGTTGGAGAAGGCGCAGTATCAGAGAAGCGAACTCTGATCGGTACGCCCTACTTTCTCGCCGCACGCGCGCGACGCCCGTTCGCGCCACGCCCAAGAAACGCAGGTCAGAAACTGGGCGGGGAATTAGCCGTGACGACCTCGCATTCGTCATTCCCGACATTGCGGAAACGATGCGGGGTACGGCTATCGAAATAATAAGCATCGCCTGGCCCCAAGACGCGGATTTGATCCCCGACAGTGACCTCGAGCTTTCCGCGGATGATAACACCACCCTCCTCGGCATCATGGCTCAGCATCTGGGCGCCTGTATCGGCAGCCGGCTGATAATGCTCGTGCATCAGCTGAATTGCCTTCCCGGTCATGTCACGGCCGACCTGTCGATAGGTAACCGGGCCGCCAGCTAGTTCGACCAGCTCGGTCGCGGTGAAGAAGATCTGGGGGCGCGCCTTGAGGTCGTCGGCAAAGAATTCGGCAAGGCTCATGGGAAACCCATCCAATAGCTTTTTGAGCATACCCACCGAGGGTGACGATCGGTTCTGTTCAATCATTGAAATGATCGCGTTGGAGACTCCTGCCCGCTTTGCCAACTCGCGTTGCGATAGACTATGAGAGTCACGCAAGGATTTCAGCCGGATACCTAGGTCAAATCCATGATTTTCTTCCATTGCCAAACTCCGCATGAACTGTCCAATCCGCTTAACGCCACAGCTTTCCTGATCAGTATATTAATCATATCATTCACAGAATCAATGATTTTGGCCGATAAACTTGTGCCGAGTGAATTGACCTGCCTGCCGCTTGTTTATTTTCTTTAGCGTGATAATGTCCGGCCATTCATCCGGATCGGCCCTATCTCGCGGCTGGCAAAGCTGAAGGAAAACCACCATGTCCAACCGCACAGCGAAGTCGTTTGAGGCGACGCAATTCAAGCCGTCGCCGAACAACCTCGAGGCATTCTTTATGCCGTTCACCTCGAACCGGCATTTTAAGGCCAACCCGCGCCTCTTTGTGAAGGCTGAGGGAATGCACTTCACCAATATAGAAGGCAAGCAGGTGCTGGATGCCACCGCGGGCCTCTGGTGCGTCAATGCCGGACATGGTCGCAAGGAAATTTCGGAAGCCGTTTCGCGCCAGATCGTCGAGATGGATTATTCACCGCCCTTCCAAATAGGGCATCCGGCGGCTTTCGAGCTGGCCTCGCGCGTTGCAGCCCTCGCCCCCACCGGTCTCGATCACGTCTTCTTCACCAATTCTGGTTCTGAGTCAGTCGATACTGCGCTGAAGATGGCTTTGGCCTATCAGCGCGCCAAGGGTCAGGGTACCCGTACCCGCCTCATCGGCCGCGAGCGCGGCTATCATGGTGTGGGCTTCGGCGGCATATCGGTCGGCGGCATGGTCAATAACCGCAAGTGGTTCGGCACCGCACTTGGCGGCATCGATCACCTGCCGCACACCTATAACGCCAAGGAAATGGCGTATTCGAAGAATCAACCGACCTGGGGCGCACATCTCGCCGATGATTTGGAACGTCTCGTGGCACTTCATGACGCGAGCTCAATCGCC
>CAYOYT010000413.1:0-2781 GCA_964408245.1 uncultured Dongia sp.
GCTACATCACCGGCCGGTTCGGCTGAGGAGCAATACGACCATGGCGCAGAAAGCCACCGATCATATCGTCAAAAGCTTCGATGAAGAGCTCCGTCGCCTGCGCGAGCAGATCCTTGCCATGGGCGGCCGGGCCGAAGCTCAGCTCCGCGATGCCATATCGGCTCTGGCTAAGCGCGATTCCGATAAAGCGATGTATGTTATAGAAAGCGACAAAGGCATCGATGCGCTAGAAATGACGGTAGCCCAGGATTCGCTGAAGATTCTCGCACTTCGCCAACCAATGGCTAAGGATCTACGGGAAGTGATTGCTGCGATCAAAATATCCGCTGATATCGAGCGGATCGGCGACTATGCCAAGAATATTGCTAAGCGCACCTTGCAGCTTAATCAGCATGCGCCGCTGAAGCCTACGGGATCTGTTCCACGCATGGGTGAGCTGGCCAGCAAGCTCATCAATGCCGTGCTCTCGGCCTATGCCAATGACGACGCCGAAGGTCTAATCGCTGCCTGGCGCTCAGATGAAAGCATCGACGAGATGTACAATTCATTGTTTCGCGAGTTGCTGACCTACATGATGGAAGATCCCCGCAATATCGGTGCCTCGACCCACCTCTTGTTCATCGCCAAGAACATTGAGCGGATTGGCGATCATGCCACCAACATCGCCGAGACGGTGCACTTTCTGGTACACGGCAAGCCAATCGACGAAACCCGTCCCAAGGGAGACACGACGAATGTTGCGATCAATGGCTGAACGTTCGCGCCGGACCGATATGCCGCGTGGCGACGCGACAACAGATGGCCGTGCCAAGCCGGTGGTGCTGGTGGTGGAGGACGAACCAGCCTTGCTAACCCTGCTCAAATACAACCTCGAGGCAGAAGGCTATCGCGTTGTCGAAGCGGTCAACGGGGAAGAGGCGCTGGTAAAGGCACGGGAAGAAACGCCCGACCTCATCCTCCTTGATTGGATGCTGCCGCTGGTCTCCGGTATTGAGGTCTGCCGCCAAATCCGTCGTATGCCGGATCTGAAATCGGCTGCCATTATCATGCTCACCGCCAAGGGCGAGGAAGCAGACAAGATTCGTGGCCTTGAGACCGGCGCCGATGATTATGTCACCAAGCCTTTCAGCCCGTCGGAGCTGATGGCCCGCGCTAAGGCGGCGCTTCGCCGTGCTCGGCCGCAATCTGGTGACGAGACCCTCATCTATGCCGATCTGGAAATGGATCTTGCGACCCATCGCGTCCGCCGCGACAATAAGGATCTACATCTGGGGCCGACGGAATTCCGACTGCTGAAGTTTCTGATGGAAAACCAAGGCCGCGTCTTCTCGCGCGAACAATTGCTTGATCACGTCTGGGGCCGAGACATCTATGTCGAGGCGCGCACGGTTGACGTCCATATCCGACGCCTCCGTAAAGCGATTAATGTCGACGGTCTACCGGATCTCATCCGCACCGTGCGCTCTGCCGGCTATGCCCTCGACATCGAGGATTGATTCGTCGCGCTCCGTAAAGCGGGGTTGGTTAACCTTATCCGCCTTTGGTTATCGCTACATAGACGCCGTCCCAATCCGCGGTTGGCGAGGTGGTACTATACTCGAGGATGCGTGCTTCGTACATGTCGTAGAATTCCCAGAGTGCCGCTGGTGCCGCCTCTCGCGCCAATGCTAATGATGCCGTGGCCGATGACCAGGATTGAGCTCGATAGGCGCGCAGCATCGCGTCGTGATGCGTCTTGAGCGCCATGAAGCTATTGGTTTGGGCTACCTTTTCGTCACCGAGACCGGTATAGACGCGAACTGGTAAGTCCTTGCCCTTCACGCGCACCTGATCGAGCTCAAGCAACGCTAGATCTTCCGAGGCCGCTGCTGTCTCCTCACCCAGTACCAGGTCGACAAAATAGGCCGGCGACAGACTCTCAAGCCTCGATGCCGTATTAACGGTATCGCCCAGAGCCGAATAGCCGAAACGCTGTTTCGATCCCATATTACCGACACAAGCAATGCCGGTGTTGAGGCCGATACCGATCTTGATCTCGATCTTTCGGACACCGGTTTGCGCTGCTTCTGCCGCCAGGCTTTCATTGAGTCGTATGAGTTCATCGCGCATACCGTAGGCCGCCATCACCGCCTTGCGCTCGTGTTGCGGGATATCGAGCGGTGCGTTCCAGAAAGCCATGATGCAATCGCCGATATATTTGTCGATCGTGCCGCCATTGGCCTGGATGATATCCGTCATGGGGGTGAGGAATTGGTTGATCACATGTGTTAACTGCTGCGGGTCGAGTCCCTCCGACATCTTAGTAAAGCCGCGGATATCGCAGAACATAACGGTGAGGTGGCGATTTTCACCACCGAGCTTCAATTGCTCGCGGTTCTTTGACACCTGATCGACGAGCACCGGTGAAAGGTAGAGTGAGAACGCGCCGCGTACCTGCGCCTTTTCCTGCTCAGTGCGGATATAGCCGATAAGCGTCGCGGTGACAAAAATAACAAAGGCAGTTCCGGCCGGATAGAGCGGATCGATAAGATATCCCTTCGTATCGAATAGATAGTATGAGCCACCAAACGAGCCGAGGATGGCGATGATCGCGACGACAAAGCCGATGAAAGCGATGCGCAGCTGGGCCAGCATGGTCAACAAAATCCCTAGAATGCCGAGGCTAACGATCTCTACCACCTTCGCCCAATATGGCCGATAAAGATATTGCCCTGAAATGAGTTGCTCGGCGATTTGCGCATGTATCTCGACGCCCGCCATCACCGGATCGAGCGGTGTCGG
>CAYOYT010000414.1:0-2768 GCA_964408245.1 uncultured Dongia sp.
GCTTTAGAACCATGAGCATACGCTCCTGGCTTTCTGAAAGCATGATCTCATAGGCCGTCATCCCAGTTTCGCGCACCGGTACTTTGTCGAGATCAAGTTCAATGCCGAGACCACCCTTCGATGACATCTCGACCGACGATGACGTCAGACCTGCCGCACCCATATCCTGGATGGCAACAATGGCGTCGGTCGCCATGAGTTCAAGACAGGCTTCGAGCAGGAGCTTCTCAGTGAAAGGATCACCGACCTGCACAGTTGGGCGCTTCTCTTCCGAATTCTCGGTGAACTCCGTCGATGCCATGGTGGCACCGTGGATACCGTCCCTGCCCGTCTTGGCACCCACATAGATGACCGGATTACCAACACCCGCAGCGGCTGAATAGAAGATCTTGTCGGTCTCAGCGAGACCTACGGTCATCGCGTTGACGAGAATATTGCCGTTATAGCTGGCGTGGAAATTAACCTCCCCGCCCACCGTGGGCACACCCATGCAATTACCGTAGCCGCCGATACCAGCGACGACGCCACTAATAAGATGCTTGGTCTTGGGGTCGTTCGGTTCGCCAAAGCGCAAGGCGTTTAGATTGGCGATCGGCCGCGCACCCATGGTGAAGACATCGCGCATGATGCCACCGACGCCAGTCGCTGCACCCTGATAAGGTTCAATAAAGCTTGGATGATTGTGGCTTTCCATCTTGAAAATAGCCGCTTGGCCATCGCCTATATCGATGACGCCGGCATTCTCACCCGGCCCCTGAATCACCCACGGCGCGTTGGTTGGCAGTTTTTTCAAATGCACGCGCGATGACTTGTAGGAACAATGCTCCGACCACATGACTGAAAAGATGCCGAGCTCTGTCATCGTCGGCTCGCGGCCCATGATCTCCAGAACCAGTTTGTATTCGTCGACGCTGAGACCGTGTTCCGCCACGATCTCAGGTGTAATCTGGGGAGAGTTCACGACACGGCCTCCACCAGGCTGTGGAATAGAGCCTTGCCGTCCGTCGAACCATGAACCGGCTCGATCGCGTTCTCGGGATGTGGCATCAGCCCCAGCACATTGCGCTTTTTGCTCAGAATACCCGCGATGTGTCGGGTCGATCCGTTGGGATTGTAATTGACGTCAAGGCGACCCTCCGGACCGCAGTAACGGAAGGCGATACGGTCTTCCTCTTCCAGCTCATCGAGTGTCCTTGAATCGGCAAAGTAGTTGCCATCGTGATGCGCCACCGGAATGGAAAGGACCTGGCCCTTTTTATAGCCGGAGGTGAACCGCGAATTCGAGGTCTCGACGCGCAGGCCTACATTGCGGCAGACGAATTTGAGATTCGCGTTGCGCAACAGGACACCAGGTAGCAGGCCGGCTTCCGTGATGATCTGGAAACCATTACAGACACCGATGACGGCCATCCCTTGTTCGGACCTTGCCTTGACCTCGCGCAATACCGGGGACTTGGCCGCGATGGCGCCACAGCGCAGATAATCGCCATAAGAGAAACCGCCCGGAACAAGCACCAAATCGACTTTGGGCAGCGAGGTATCGCGATGCCAAACCATAATCGGCTCGCGCCCCAAAGCCTGGGTCAGCGCTGCCTTGGCGTCATTCTCGCGATTGGAGCCGGGGAATACAACGATGGCCGCCTTCATGTCTCAATCCACCAGATCGATGGCATAATTCTCGATGACCGTATTGGCGAGCAGCTTACCGCACATTTGATCGACGGATGCTTTCGCTTTGACCTTATCGCTCTCTTTAAGATCGACCTCGATATACTTGCCTTGGCGGACGTCGTCGACGCTGTCAAAGCCCAGCGCGTGCAATGCGTTTGCGATAGCGCGCCCTTGTGGATCGAGTACGCCGGATTTGAGGGTGATGTGAATGCGGGCCTTCATAACGCTCCTTGATCGACAAAAGGCAAACCAACTGAAACGAGAGGGGCGCCCAAAAGGCGCCCCCAAAATCCGGGCGAATGCCCTATTGCATCGTACTGGGGCCCTTCATGTCGCGCGGACCTCCCTCGGGCAAAATTCCCAATCGGCGCGCGACTTCCTGATACGCTTGCTCGACATTGCCAAGATCGCGACGGAACCGATCCTTATCCAGCTTCTCGCCCGTCTTCACATCCCACAGACGGCAATTGTCGGGGCTGATCTCATCCGCCAGAACGATGCGCATCTCTTCATTCTCGTAGAGACGCCCGAACTCCAGCTTAAAATCGACGAGGCGCAAACCGACACCCAGCATCAGACCGGAAAGGAAATCGTTGATGCGCAGTGACAGCGCCAGCATCTCATCGAGATCTTGCGGCATCGCCCAGTTGAAGGCGGTGATGTGTTCTTCCGAGACCATCGGATCGCCCAGCTCGTCGGACTTGTAATAATATTCGATGATCGAGCGCGGCAGCGCCGTACCTTCCGGAATGCCCAAGCGCTTGGCCATGGAGCCCGCCGCCACATTGCGCACCACGACTTCGAGCGGAATAATCTCAACCTCGCGCACAAGCTGCTCGCGCATGTTGAGGCGACGCACGAAATGCGTCGGCACCCCAATATCGCCCAGACGTAACATCAAATATTCAGAGATGCGGTTGTTGAGCACACCTTTGCCGGTGATTGTGCCCTTCTTCTGATTGTTGAAGGCCGAAGCATCATCCTTGAAATATTGCACCAGCGTGCCCGGCTCAGGCCCTTCGAACAGAACCTTGGCCTTGCCTTCGTAAATGCGGCGCCGGCGGGACATGCGGTGATCTCCAATAAGGCTCGGCGCA
>CAYOYT010000415.1:0-2765 GCA_964408245.1 uncultured Dongia sp.
AAAATCGCCCTGACGACAACAGCTCTAACTGAAGCGGATGATCCATTTTGCATGGCAGAAAATCACTACATCGGATAACGCCATGATTCACCCTGAGCTTAGCGACTAATGAGTAAAACGACAGGAGACTTGGGAATGCCAGAAAGCGCCCTCTTGAGTTTGACAGTGCCAAATCCATGGCGATTTCTGCCGAAGAAGTCACCATACGTCTTGAAGACTGACCTCGGGCTGCTGAGAAATTTCAATCAAGGCGCGAAGGACGAATATCGCTATGACACATCTCTGTTTCCCGAGCCGTTCTTTGGCTCATTGGACGCGCCAGTTGTAGTTTTGAATTTGAACCCAGGTTGGAGTCCGGACGACGCTCGAGTTCATTCTGACCCAGTATTCAAGCGTATGGCTCGTCAGAGCTTAGAGCACAAGCTTAACCCCTACCCATTCCTGCACCTGCAGCCTAACGGCGACACCCCGGGAGGAAGGTGGTGGCAGCAACGCACTAGAGAGCTTGCGGCGGATGTTGGTTTTCACGTAGTGGCTCGCCAGCTAGCATGTATTCAGTTCGTACCTTATCACTCGCCGAAATTCTCCCGATCAAGCCCGAGATTTCCCTCGCAAGACTATAGCTTTTATCTGGTTCGGAGAGCGATGGCATGTGGAGCTGATATCGTAATCATGCGCTCGGTTCGTTTGTGGCTCGATGCAGTACCCGAACTCGCAACATATGAACGGCTTCATCAAGGTTCGAATCCGCGTACCCCGTTTCTTAGCCGCGGAAATTTGCTTGCCTCTTATGACATTATTGCGGAGCGCATGCGAAGCGCTGCCCACCGCATTCCTTGACCGGACGATGGCGATTTCCCCTTTTCAATCCCTGCCCAGTGGAGAGCCGTGCTCACGGAATGAGCCTCGGCTCCTGTTTAATACTGTTGTACAGGGGGCGGAGAAATGACTGCACAACTACAATCGGAAACTAAACATACGGCAATCTCAGGATGGTTCCGAATAACCATTGTTTCGATTGCAGCGTCCACGTTGTTCGCGGCATATCTCGATGACGAAGGCTTTCTGGATAGGTTTTTCCAGTATTTCGTATGGGTAGTTCTTGCGATTGCAGCCATCCGGGCGACCTTCTACGCCGCTAATTGGATCGCGTGCGGTTTCAGTCATTTACAAGCCCGCAAACTGGTTCGCCATGGGAAGTTCTTGATAGGGATATTCGCGTGTGCCGTGTTCCTCTACCTGACGCTTCCGCTGTACCGATATAGCGTAATTGCAATCCCAGGTAGCGATTTTTCTGGCGGACCAGCCCACTTTGTCTTGCTGGATAAAATCTCTGGAGAAGTGCTCTGGCTGGGGCGAGTCGATGATCGAAAACCGCCGCGCCGCCAGCCTGTCTAGGAATAGTTGAGGCATTGATAGTGGCATGACCAGCGAATCTGACGCGAGCGAACTGTCCGAAATAAACTGCCTACTCTTCGGCAGGTGTCCTGATTCAAGAAAGGATGCTGAAGCGATCAAGCGGCTAACTACACTTGTTGAACGCCAAGTGCCGTCTGCGCTTACGACGATGGCCAGTTTGATTTGGCAGGGATTCGGAATAACAAAGAACTCTGCCAGGGCTTTTGCGCTTGCTAAGCAAGCCGCTGAACTTGGGCATGCGGAAGCACTCGTGTTGATGGCCTCGATGCACTTCGAAGGCGCTGGTTGCGAGCAAAGCCTGACCAAAGCAATAGAACTCATCAATCGCTTCGACGACGAAGCCGAATCCATCCCGTTGAATCTGCATATATCCGATGCCGGGCCAGATTATTACAATCTGCTTACCGAGTTCGTGGTGAGGGTCAATGGTTGCCAGGCGGAGGCTCCACTTGAGACGCTTGAGCAGATCATTCGCTGGCTCGTTGACTGCAAACGGAAGGTCATCACGAAGCAAGCCGCTATCCTCCAACGGAGTCCTGTTGCATTCGGCGGAATCAGTTATCGAACATTGCCCTTCCACGGAGCCATCGGCGGGGCAGTTTCTCTATTAAAGGGTACCGATACCATTACCCACATCGGGATGAAGGATGGCTGGACCGAAGAATCTGTCTGGTTTGAAACGAACCTCTTCAAAGGCTGGCCGGAAGGACTAAGCTTCGGCAACCTGACCGAGTTTGAAGACCTGCAAGCAAGCGAACTCGGCAATGTCAGAGCAGCCTATGAGGCGCACAAGCACACCGAAAAGCAGTTCGTGCTCGAGCTCGTTAGCTCTTCGGTTCATCGCTCGACCACGCTCTACTGCGGTGATGATGAGGTGATGCAGGCATATGAAGATTAGGTAACGCTCCCGATGCCTTGCTGACGTTTAGACGCTGTACCACTTGCCTCGTAATCGCTGGCGGATGCGGATCTATCCGCCACCGGCCGCGTCGGCCGACGTGCGTCCGTCGGCCATCCGGCAGATTTCAGAGTGGACCGGCCGCCTGAACAACCACTCGACTAGGACGACGAATAGCGGCAGTTGGCCAAACTCAGACCTTCACCGAATATAACATCAGCATTTTACGGCGCGCGCGGCCTTGGCATGTTGGGCCGCATAGGCGTGATGCGCTGCCGCTTCCGCCGCCCCCGCGTCATGCCTGTAACCCATCTCGCCGAGCACCGCCGAAAGCGCCGAGAGCAGCAGCAGCACATTGGTCGGCTGGCTAGAATAGCCCATCAGGCCGAAGCGCCAGATCTTGCCGGCGAGCGGGCCGAGGCCGGCGCCGATCTCGATGTTGTAGTCG
>CAYOYT010000416.1:0-2762 GCA_964408245.1 uncultured Dongia sp.
CCGCCATACGAGATGAACGGCAGCGTCATACCCTTAGTCGGCATTAGATGCAGGGTCGACGCCATGTTGACGATTGCCTGCAAGCCGAACGAGGTGACGAGGCCAGTCGCCGAGAGAATAATGAAATGATTGTGCTCGCCCAAAAGCCGCGACAAAGCGCGCAGCACGATGAAGGCGAAGAGCGCCACCAAAATGAGGCAAACGATGAGGCCAAATTCTTCACCCGCCACCGCAAAAACGAAATCAGCATGGGCGTCGGGAAGGACCAGCTTCACCGAACCTTCGCCTGGACCCTTGCCATAGAGACCGCCATTCTCGAATGCTTCCAACGCGCGATCGATCTGATAGGTATCACCGCTCTCCGGGTTGAAGAATTGGTCGACACGCTCCGTCACGTGCGGTAATGCGAAATAAGCGCTAACCAAACCAGCAGCACCCAGCCCTACCAGCAACAACACCCAGAAGATCGGCAGACCGGCGATAAAGAATTGTGCCGCCCAAGTTGCGGTTACGACAGCGGTCATACCCAAATCTGGCTGCTTCAGCAGCAGCGAGATCGTGGCAAGATAGGCGCCGATAGCGATGATGTTGCCGGGAATATTGGGCGACGTCTTTTGCAACGAGAACATCCAGGCAGCGAAGATGGCAAAGCAAGGCTTCAAGAATTCTGACGGCTGCAGTGACAGCGGCCCGAGTGAGATCCAGCGCGTGGCGCCCTTGATCTCAACGCCCGCGAAAAGCGTGAGCGCGGTCAAGCCAAAGGAGACCAAGAATAAGATGACACCGAGGCGACGTACTTGCTTGGCCGATAGCATCGAAACAAATACGACCGTGGCAAGTGCGAGCGGCAGAAAGGTGTAGTGACGGCGCACCAAGGCAAAGCTATCCATGCCGATACGCGTCGCAACCGCGGGGCTAGCCGCCAGAACCAGGATGGCACCGCTGAAAGCAAGCGCAATCACAGCCGCCAGCATCCAGCGATCGACTGTCCACCACCACTGGGCCACCATCGAGCGATCGGTACGGGCAAAGCCTCTCATGCCGCCCCCCTCTGTCCAGTGACTTGTTCGACCAGCGCGCGGAAGTGACTGCCGCGGATCTCGAAGTTCGGATATTGGTCGAAAGAGGCGCAGGCCGGCGATAGCAGCACCACGGCACCCGGCTTCTTCTCGCGCTGTGCCAAGGCGTGCGCTTCCACAACGGCTTTATCAAGCGTACCGCTTACCGTCACCGGAAATGCACGATTGATTTGCTGAAGGAAAGCAGGTGCGGCCTCGCCAATCAGAAAACCGTGGCGAATGCGTTTGTAGTAGGGCTCGAGCCCAACAAGGCCACCCTCTTTCGCCTTACCGCCAATGATCCAATAGATATTGTCGTAGCAAGCGAGCGCCTTTTCGGCGGCATCGGCATTGGTCGCCTTGCTGTCATTGATGTAGCGAATACCAGTTACCGTCGTCACGAGCTCCTGGCGATGAGCAAGGCCAGGATAGCTCTTGAAGCCAGCAACGATCTCGTCCACGGACAAGCCCAGCGCCTTTGCAGCGACATAGGCCGCGACCGCATTCTGCCAATTGTGCTTGCCGGGCAGGCGCGCGATCGACGTCAGATCGATGATCGTTTTCGCTTCGCCACGGATGGCGTCGATCAATACGCCGTTCTTATCAACATAGGCACCACCGACGATCGGCTTTTCGACGGAGATCGGGATGAGACGACGATCACCACCCTTGAATTTGGCGAAAAGCTGGCGGCAGGGTTCGTCATCCTGGCCGATAATACCGATGCTCGACTTGCCTTTCGCCCGCAGGATTTGTTCCTTAGCCGCGATGTAACCATCCATGTCGCCGTGACGGTCGAGATGGTCCGGCGTGATATTAAGCAGCAGGGCGATATCGGCGACCGGCGTCGGGGTGATGTCGAGTTGGTATGAGGAAAGCTCCAACACATAGATACCGTCAAGACCGACCGGCATAAGGCTGAGCGCCGCCTGACCGAGATTGCCGCCGACGTCGACACGACGGCCGGCAGATTTGAGGACGTGCGCGATCAATGTCGTCGTCGTCGATTTGCCGTTCGTGCCGGTGACGCAGACAAAACGCGCATCGGGCTGCGCCATCGCCAGCAATTCGATATCGGAAATAATCGGCTTTCCCGCATCCATCGCCGCAGCTGCTACCGGGTGCGGCGATGGATGCGTCAGCGGAATGCCAGGGCTCATCACCAGCGCATTGACGCTGGCAAAGTCGATTGCCTTGAGATCCTTGAGAATATCAGCTGGCACCGCAGCACGCGCTGTTTCGGAATCGTCCCATGCGAGCACACGCGCACCCGAACGGATCAGCGCCTCCGCTGTCGCGCCACCCGAACGACCCAGGCCCAGCACCGCATAGGTTTGGCCAGCAACGCTTGGGATATGGAGGTTGAGCTCGCTCATCTTCCTCTTAACGCAGCTTCAAGGTGGCAAGACCGATCAGCGCCAAAACAGCGGCGATGATCCAAAAACGAATGACAATGGTGGGCTCAGCGAGGCCCTTTTTCTCATAGTGATGATGCAGCGGCGCCATACGGAAAACGCGCTTGCCAGTCATCTTGAAGCTCATCACCTGAACGATTACAGAGACCGTTTCCAGCACGAATAGGCCGCCGATGATGGCGAGCACCAATTCGTGTTTCGTGATCACGCTGATCGCACCCAAGGCCCCGCCCATCGAAAGAGAACCGGTGTCGCCCATGAAGACCATAGCGGGCGGTGCATTGAACCA
>CAYOYT010000417.1:0-2759 GCA_964408245.1 uncultured Dongia sp.
TCCGCGTTCTTGGCCAGAGGTGCCACGCGGTCGTGGACATATGCGCCATCGATGGTGATGGTTTTGCCGCCCATCTCGGAGGCAGTGAAGCTCACTTCCTCAAGCAATCGCTCGAGCACAGTCTGTAGGCGTCTGGCGCCGATATTTTCGACGGATGAATTGATTTCGGTCGCAAGATCGGCAAGCGCATCGATCGCATCATTGGTGAAGTGGAGCGTCACGTCCTCGGTCTTCATCAGCGCCACATATTGCTTGATGAGGCTGGCTTCCGGTTCCGTGAGGATACGGCGCAGATCGGTGCGCGTCAGAGCATCAAGCTCGACACGGATGGGCAGGCGGCCCTGCAATTCTGGCAGCAGATCGCTCGGTTTGGCCAGGTGAAAGGCGCCGGAGGCGATGAAGAGGATGTGATCAGTCTTCACGGCGCCATGTTTGGTGGCAACCGTTGTGCCTTCGATGAGTGGCAGAAGATCGCGCTGCACACCTTCACGGCTGACATCGGCGCCGGCGCGACCCTCACGCGCACAAATCTTATCGATCTCATCGAGGAAGACGATGCCATTTTGCTCCACCGCCCGGATGGCATCAGCCGTCACTTTTTCCTGGTCGAGCAGCTTGTCGGCTTCCTCGGCAACCAGCACCTCATAGGAATCAGCGACATTCATGCGCCGTGTCTTGGTGCGGCCACCAAAAGCACTGCCCAGCATGTCGTTGAGATTGATCATGCCCATCGAAGCACCGGGCATACCGGGAATATCGATCGTTGGCATTGATGATCCGGCGTTGTCCTTGACGTTGAGCTCGATCTCCTTCTCGTCAAGCTCGCCAGCGCGCAACATGCGGCGGAACTTCGATCGCGTCTCTGCACCAGCACCTTCCCCTACCAACGCATCGAGCACACGATCCTCGGCCAGCGTTTCCGCCTTGGCGCGCACCTGGCGGCGCATCTTGTCCTTTGACATAGCAATGCCGATCTCAATGAGATCGCGAATAATCTGCTCGACATCGCGGCCAACATAGCCGACCTCGGTAAATTTCGTTGCTTCGACCTTGAGGAACGGTGCCTGGGCGAGTTTGGCAAGGCGGCGCGCAATCTCGGTTTTACCGACACCCGTTGGGCCGATCATGAGGATATTCTTCGGGTTGACCTCTTCGCGCATGCCGGCATCCAATTGCTGGCGGCGCCAGCGGTTGCGAAGGGCGATGGCGACCGCGCGCTTCGCGTCGTTTTGACCGACGATAAAGCGGTCAAGCTCCGAGACGATCTCGCGTGGCGTCAGCGCCGAGGTGACGAGCGGTTCTGGCAATTCGCCCTTGGTCTTGCGGGCGGGGCCGGTATTCATGTCGCCAGTATTCATATCGTCGGCATTCATGCTGCTGTCGGTCATAGTCATCTAGAGCTTTTCGACGAGAATATGATGATTGGTGTAAATGCAAATATCTCCCGCGATCTTCATCGATTTCCGCGCAATTTCTTCAGCGGTTAACCCATCGACATCGATGAGCGCGCGGGCGGCGGCCAGCGCATAGGCGCCGCCCGAACCGATGCCGATGAGACCGTCTTCCGGTTCCAACACATCCCCGGTCCCCGTGAGGATGAGACTCACAGATGAATCTGCGACCGCCATCATGGCTTCGAGACGCCGCAGATAGCGGTCGGTGCGCCAATCCTTGGCCAGCTCTACACAGGCTCGCGCGAGTTGCGCCGGATATTGCTCGAGTTTCGCCTCCAGCCGCTCGAACAAGGTAAGCGCGTCGGCCGTGGCGCCGGCAAAGCCAGCGATGACCTGGCCCTTGCCGAGACGGCGGAGTTTCCGCGCATTCGACTTCATCACCGTATGGCCCACCGTTACCTGGCCGTCACCGGCCAGCACCACCTCGTTACCCTTGCGCACAAGAAGGATGGTGGTGCCATGCCAAGGCGCAAGGCCGTGTTTGTCGTTGTCATCGCGCGACATGAAAATTCCTTCTTGAGCACGGGGATAGGATGTCTTGGCCTGTCCCGACGGGCCGGTTGAATTGGCTTAAGCGGGAGATAAGTTAACAAAGCAAAGCAATCAAGGCGCAATCAGCAACACTTATGCCGCTCTACCCACTTCCCCCTGGCGCGCATCGCTGCTAAGAACCCGTCAATCAAGGCCTTTTTACCCATACGGACCCGAGCAGATGCGCAAAGGCAAGATCGAGCGGCGGACCAAGGAAACCGACATCGCCGTCGAGGTAACCCTCGACGGGCAAGGCCGATCGGACATTTCGACCGGAATCGGCTTTCTCGACCATATGCTGGATCAGCTGGCGCGGCATTCGCTGATGGACATCCAGGTGACGGCGAAGGGCGATCTTCATATCGACTTTCACCACACCACCGAAGATAGCGCTATCGCGCTCGGCCAGGCGGTCAGCATGGCATTGGGCGAACGAGTCGGCATCAATCGCTATGGCGAAGCAACCATCCCCATGGACGAGACTTTGACCCGCGTTACCCTTGATGCCTCGAACCGTGCGTATCTCATCTGGAAAGTCACGTTCAGCCGCGACAAGCTGGGCGAGATGGATACCGAGCTGTTCAAGGAATGGTTTCAGGCCTTCGCACAAAATGCCGGCCTGACCCTCCACATCGAAAATCTTTATGGTGAGAACAACCACCATATCGTAGAGAGCTGCTTCAAGGCGCTCGCGCGGGCGCTGAGACATGCGATCGAAATCGACCCACGCAAATCCGATTCCGTGCCGTCGACCAAGGGAACGCTTGGCAAGTC
>CAYOYT010000418.1:0-2758 GCA_964408245.1 uncultured Dongia sp.
GATTGGTGTCGAATAGATTACGGCTATTGAACAACTCGCGCAGCGCCTGGAACTTGCGCAGCCGAGAATGGTGCGCACAATTGCGCTGTTGGAAGAAAGAAATATTCTTCGTAAGAAACAAACCATCGATCGTCGTGTCAGGCCGCTTTCATTGATAATAAAAGATCAACAAATGGTGACGCGCTTGCTCGATCGTCGCGCTTTAGTCCTAGATCGTCTTATCGTGAACCTAAGCGCACCTGAAAAAGCAGCTTTAACAAAGACACTAGAAAAGCTCCTCGTTAGCGCTGTTAGACGAGAAGAAGAAAAATATATGATTTGTCGGGATTGCAATGAGAATGCCTGCGCACCACAAGAATGCCCTGTTGAACAAGGTGCAACCATTGCTTAAAGAAACTAAGTCTATCTATGTTCGTAGCGGCAACGCGCGGGCTATTTCCTTTTCTTTAGTCGAGCTTGCGACTTCGTTTCAAACGGTGCCACCGTTTCGGTTTTTTATGAGGCGAGAGCGCATCTAGTTCCGAAGAGGACTCTTTTGACAGTGCGCGCTGATCGGACTACAGAAATCACTATTGCTAGAATGGCTGCGCCGGCGACTGAAGCCAAAAGGTGTCCAATACCGTAGATGAGCTAATCGGCTTTAATCTGACTGGTCAATCTCATGCCGTCGCCTCTTCATTCTTCGAGATATGACAAGTTTCGTAGTGCTCTTGTTTCTGAATCCATGCGAGTATCTCTCACGCAGTCAGAATTTGCTGAACAATTAAAAAAACCGCAATCCTTTGTCTTAAAGTACGAAAGCGATAAACAGCGGTTATATTTAGTAGAGTTTTTTTATGATACCGGAAGCGATCGGAATTGATCCGCTGGTGTTCTTGCGTAAGTTCATCAAGAGATAACGGGCGTTTGGGATTGCGCGCTAAATGAGTTTTTCCAGCATATAACACCCCAAAGCCGTTCTAACTCGAAATAAGATTTCTTGCCTGTAAAAGCAAGCGTACGGTATGAGAGTCCAACTAAAGAGGTGATATGTTCCCATTGTCACCCAATAATACGACCGGCTGGAGGAATGCATGGGAAAGTTACGCGACAATCTGCGGGCCGATCTGCAGTCGGAAGACCGCCATTTCGGCTCGGGCTGGATCAGCGGTTTCCTTGCCTTGTTCCTTGCAATGGCGGGCCTCATCGCCGTTCTGTGCCTGCGTTACCCGCAACTCCTCACGACCGAGATGGTGCGGGCGCAGTACAGCGTGCCGCTGATCCGATTGCTCGTGCAGATCGGCCTCGTCCTGGCGTTCGCACTCGCTATCCTCAACCTGACCTTACGGCGTCAGAAGATCATGGGCTTCATGGCCATTGCCGGGATCTTGATAGCGACCCTCCTGGGTGGGGCAGAGGTGAAGAATAGCGGCATCGTCACGGGTGGCATCTACTTTGGGCTCGACTGGTTCCTGCTCAACTTGGCTTTCCTGGGAATAGTCTTCATTCCCCTAGAGCGCTTCTTTGCCCGGCTGCCACACCAATCCATCTTCCGCCAGGAGTGGCGCACCGATCTGTTCTATTTCCTGGTCAACAGCCTGCTGGTCCAGTCGCTCACCTATCTCTCCCTGAAACCAGCCTTGACCATCGTAGCGCTTACCGAATGGTCGCAATTTCGCGCGTTTGTTGCCAGCCAGCCAGTCTGGCTACAGGTCCTGGAAATCATGTTCCTGACCGATTTGGTGCAGTATGGTATCCATCGTCTATTCCACCAGCTGCCATTCTTGTGGCGCTTCCACGCCGTTCATCACTCGGCGGAAGCCATGGACTGGCTCGCCGGCTCACGCATGCATGTGATAGAGATCGTGGCGCTCCGTGGCTTTACAGTGATTCCGATGTATGCCCTGGGCTTCGGCGAGGCGGCGCTCAAGATCTACATCCTCTATGTCTTCCTCCATTCGACCTTCCTCCATGCCAATGCCCGCTTCGAGTTCGGCTGGTTAAAGAAAGTGATCGCGACGCCGCAATTCCACCACTGGCACCACGGTATTGAGCCAGAAGCGATTGACGTCAATTTCGCCATCCACTTTCCGGTTCTGGACAGGATGTTCGGGACGTACTATCTGCCGGACAAATGGCCTGCTGGCTATGGGGTCGGCGAAAATGCCGTGCCGGCAGGATATGCGAAGCAATTCTTCTATCCGCTCACTCGCGGTTAAGAACTTTCCGTCTGTCCAGTCACAAGCGAAGAGAATAAGTTGATGAAACTGAAGCGGCAATGAAAGCGACGAACTCTGGGCGGCCATCGATCATCTAAGGGCTTAAAGCCTTTGGCCTGAGATTCTTTTCCGCGCAGAGATACCGTATTTTATCTGAATTTTTTTGCCATCGGTGGGTTGCCTTCTCGCCGGCTCGAGTCTGTCGACTGCCCTGGCGTCTTTAGCAAGCATCATGATCTCTACACGCAACATTTGTCACCGCCCGCGTAGTTTGGCAGAAGACACAAGTCGCTCGGCCAGGGATTAAACTGACTCTTAGATCATGCGGGGGAGTCATCCGTATTGGTTCAGGCCATGAGCGGAATTTTTGTCGCGACTCGCGCCCTCGTGTTGTTCCGGTAGTTATCAGTGAATGCCGCTTAACGAGATTGCTTAATTCCGATGAGTGGCCTTCACGAGAGGATTTTCTTGCGGCCATTACTAGATGGCCCGCAATGAATTGTGGGGAAATTTGTGAGTATAGTTTGACGCTCGATTTTAATACTTTGATATTTAATAAT
>CAYOYT010000419.1:0-2757 GCA_964408245.1 uncultured Dongia sp.
CGATATCCAGCGCTATAAGGGCTTGGGCGAAATGAATCCGGAGCAGCTCTGGGCGACCACCCTCGACCCATCTGTCCGCTCGCTGTTGCAGGTTAGAGTCGCCCATGTCGATGAAGCGGAGGAAATCTTCTCGACCCTGATGGGTGACCTGGTCGAGCCGCGCCGTGATTTCATTCAGCAGAACGCGTTGAACGTCGCCAATCTCGACGTTTGAACGAGAAGAAAGATGCGGCTGAAATTCATCAGTTGGGCAAGGCCGCTTTCGGCATCTATCGTGTACGGATAAGCGACGCGACGCATCAGGAATCATCGTCCTCTGCATCGTCTTCGTCACCCTCTAACGCCTCGGCGCTGGCACCTTTCTTCACCGCGTAATGCTTGCGCTTGGCCTGGTACATAGACGCATCAGCTTGGCTAAGCGCATCGTCGGCCGATTGTTGACCGTGGAACTCATGCAGACCCACCGCACAAGAAACGTGGATTTTATGGCCGTCCCAGATGAGCGGTGAAGTAGCGATGACGGTGAGCAACTGATTGGCCTTGTCCTGCGCCTGCGCCACATCGGCTTGGGCGAGAATGACGCCGAACTCATCACCACCCAACCGCCCCACCACGTCTGAATCGCGCACGTTGTGCAGCAACAGGGTGGCAAAATGGCGCAGTACCGCATCGCCCGCCGCATGACCGAAGCGGTCGTTGATCTGCTTCATGCCGTTAAGATCGAAGTAAAGCACTGAGCCCGGGGAGCCGTAACGCTCGGAAAAGGAGATGAGGCGCGTCAGCTCACGCACAAAAGCGCGACGGTTGGCGATGGGTAACATCGAATCTTCATCGGCGACGCGCTCAAGATGGCCGATACGCTTCCTGGTACGATCAAGCTCATCACGCAAGCGCCGCACCTCATCGAGCAACGCGGTAAGAGCCGCCCGAACATTGGGCGAGAGCTCAGTTTCGCTGAGGCCGAGAAATGTCGCTTGGTCGGCAGGCGCCGCAGCAGCCGCAGAACTGGCTGCATCGACACTTGCCGCCGCGGCGGATTTCGCCACCTTAGCAACCTTCGAAACCGGACGGGCGCCGCCGGCAGATCCAATCCCCGGCGGTCCACCAGCTCGATCTCTGACCTTCATGCTGCTGCCTTTCGCACCATGTACCTTAACGTCCATCACGCCGAACTCGGCACAAATCGCACGTCCGTTGGGACCGTCGACCGTCCCGACGGTGGCGATTGAGGCCAACCCCGCCAATCTCTTCTTCGGCCCGCGACAGCAATGTCGTCAAGGTGTAAAAATGCCGCCAGATCATGCGCATAACTCAGTTAAAGCGGCGTTAAGATCGATCTGCCGCCGGCTTGCCAACCAGACGTCAGTACCTATAATCGCGACCTTCCCCCGAGGGTCAGAAAGACGTAAGGCCATGGCAACAAAAAAGAAACAGGCGGCCGCGGCCAGTTCCACCAGGCGCCGAGTCAAAGCCCCCGTCATTGGCAAAACTCCCGTCATCGGCAAAGCAAAAGTCGCTGGCAAAGCAAAAGTCGGCATCATCATGGGAAGTCAATCCGACTGGACCACGATGCGCCATGCCGCAGAAACCCTTGAAGCGCTCGGGGTTCCGGCTGAGACACGAATCGTTTCGGCCCATCGCACCCCGAAACGCATGTTCGACTACGCCCAAAATGCCAAAACCCGGGGCCTTAAGGTCATTATCGCCGGCGCCGGTGGGGCGGCTCACCTGCCGGGCATGACAGCGAGCCTCACCGAACTGCCGGTCTTTGGTGTACCGGTCGAAAGCGCCGCGCTGAAGGGCCAAGATTCACTGCTGTCCATCGTGCAGATGCCGGCGGGTATTCCAGTCGGCACACTGGCGATTGGTCGCGCCGGCGCGGTGAATGCTGCCCTTCTTGCCGCCGCCGTCCTTGCACTCACCGACAAACCGCTCGCCAAGCGCCTCGCTGCCTGGCGCGAGAAGCAATCGACCGCCGTCGCCTATGAGCCGACGCGCGAAGGCTGAAAAACATGAGCGCAGAAACCAGAAGTGCCGAAGCCAGAAATGCGGAAGCCAGAAATGCGGAAGACCGTCAAATTCTGCCGCCCGGCTCCGTGATCGGTATCCTCGGTGGCGGCCAGCTCGGTCGCATGTCCGCGCTCGCCGCTGGTCGGCTCGGTTATAAGGTGCATATCTTCTCGCCTGAGATGGATGGACCCGCGGCGCAAGTGTCGTGGAAGAACACCGTCGCCGATTACACCGATCTCGCCGCTCTTGAAGCCTTCGCGAAATCGGTCGATGTCGTCACCTTCGAATTCGAGAACATTCCGGCAGCCTCCGCCGCGATCCTCGCCAAGGTCAAGCCGACGCGCCCTGCGCCACGAATCCTTCACATCACCCAGGAACGTCTGCGCGAAAAGTACTTTCTTGAAAGCATCGACGTGCCGGTGACCGCCTTCCGCGAAGTGAAATCGGCGGCTGAATTGCCCGTGGCGGTGGCGGCGCTTGGAACACCGTCGATCCTCAAATCCGCACGCTTCGGCTATGACGGCAAGGGTCAGGTGCGCATCGAAGCCGGTATGGATCTTGCCGATGCCTGGGCGACGATGGGCAGTGACATTGCTATTCTTGAAGGCTTCATCGATTTTGACTGCGAGATTTCAGTCATCGTTGCGCGCAACCCATCGGGCGAGATGGCACTCTTTGAGCCAGCACGCAACCACCACAAGCACCATATCCTCGACACGTCGACTGTACCGGCCGGTGTGTCATCGA
>CAYOYT010000420.1:0-2748 GCA_964408245.1 uncultured Dongia sp.
ACTGATCCTACCGGCAGCGCCGATCCTACCGCGCGACATCAAGGAACGCTGGCCGCGCGAGATCAATGGTGAAACGCTCGATAATTATGTCGAATGGCTGAAGCTCGCGGCACTCATCACCATGACGTCCTGCCCCACTTTATCGCTGCCCTGCGGCTTCTCACCCGATGGCAAGCCAATGGGTCTGATGGTCGTCGGCAAGCCACGCGGCGAAGCGGCATTGCTGTCGCACGCCGCCTTGTTCGAGGAAATTCTGGGCCTGAAGGACGCTGTGCCGATCGATCCGAAGGGGTGAAGCGCTGGTGCAGTTGATGGAGTGGATGCCGGGCCAGTGGAATCAACATTAGGCGCGGGCGTGACGACTAAGCGGGCGTGACGACTAAGCGAGCATGAGCATGACGGTATTTTATTAACAGGGCTTTTAACCCTCTTCCTTCAGCGCCGCGAGATAGGCGTCGCGCATCTGGTCGCTGGCTTTGGGGCCGGTCGCCGGGCGTGGGATCTTCAAGTGCATCTCGCGCAATTCGTCCATGAACGCGTTCCAAAGTGTGAGACCGCCGCGTTCCAGAATTTCGGCGCGGATCGAAAGTGTCTTCGTGACCGGCGTGTGACGCCGGCCCCAAGCACCCATGGCGGCCAGAAGCGGCACCAATTGGATCGCCTTTTCCGTCAAGGAGTAGATCGCCTTTTGCTTGTGACTGGGATCATCGGCGCGGGTAATGAACCCGCCGTCGGACAGGCGCTTAAGGCGGTTGGCGAGAATGTTGGAGGCGATGCCTTCTTCCGACTGGGTGAGCATCTCGCGAAAGTGGCGGCGGTTGCCGAACATCATGTCGCGGATAATGACAAGCGACCAGCGATCGCCCAGCGCCTCGAGGGTCAGATTGATCGGGCAGCCGGAGCGGGTGTAATCGGTGGTCATCGAGTCCTCAAACAAAACCGCTTGCATTTTAGGATCAGATGAGTAGGCGCGCAACTGATTACTGAACGTCCCGCGCCGCCCGTTCTTGAGGCAGGGTGGGGTCGTCGCTATAGTGCCGCGCGATTTGTGCGGTGCAACGGCCAAGGAACGATCCTCCCCAGGATGATCCTCATGGGCCAGCATCCGCTTTTCCTCTAGAACAGGTGGGATATGAGCGTCGCCTACGCGGATGAGTTGCGCGGCAAATATGCCGATGAGCTGGATACGGGTATGTCCGCTGTCTTTTCGAAGACAGTGACCGAGACCGATATCGTCCTATTCGCCGGCCTCTCCGGCGATACCAACCCGGTCCATCTCGATGAGGATTTCGCCAAGCCCACCCTGTTTAAGGGCCGCATCGCCCACGGCATGCTGACCGCCGGCTTCATCTCGGCCGTACTCGGCACCAAGCTGCCGGGGCCGGGCTGCATCTATCTCTCGCAATCGCTGAAGTTCAAGGCACCGGTGAGGATCGGCGATACCGTGGTCGCTCGCTGCACTGTGACGCTGGTCGACAAGGAAAAGGGCCGCGCCACCTTCGCCACCATTGCGACGGTGGGCGAGACGCTGGTGCTGGAGGGCGAGGCCATGCTGCTGGTGCCCAAGCGACCGATTTGAGTTTGTGCCATGCCGAATAGCCGACCAGGAACCCCTCACCGCCGCCCTCTCCCCGCTACCGCGGGGCGAGGGGGCTTGCTTAACTATCGCCTGCTTCTCATTCCCTCGGCCCGCGAAGTGGGGAGAGAGTTAGGGTGAGGGGCCTTTCATGCGGCTAATCCGGCACATTGAGGATGTGCCTGCGGATGCTCATGGCGCCGTGATGGCGCTGGGGAATTTCGATGGCGTGCATCTGGGGCATCAGGCGGTGATCCAGCAGGCGACCGAGATCGCACATTCGAAAAGGGCGCCGCTCGCGGTGCTCACCTTCGAGCCGCACCCGCGCGCCTTCATCCGACCGCAGGATCCGCCCTTTCGCCTGACGCCGTTCCGCATCAAGACGCGGCATCTGCAGGCGCTGGGTGTCGATGTCGTGTTCGAACTGGCCTTCGACGCCGCGATGATCGCGCGGTCGGCCGAGAATTTCGTGACCGACATCCTGGTGCGCGGGCTCCACATCGCGCATGTGGTCGTCGGTTATGATTTCTGCTTCGGTCAAGGACGCGCTGGAAATGCCGCCATGCTGACCGAATTTGGCGGACGGCACGGTTTCGGCGTGACATCCGTGGCAGCGGCCAAGGGCCATGCGGGTCTGGCCTATTCATCGACCCTGGTGCGCAAGCAATTGCAGGCGGGCGAGCCTAAGAAGGCTGCAGCGACCTTGGGCCGCCCCTGGGAGATCGAGGGCCGCGTCGAGCATGGCGATGCGCGGGGACGGCAGCTGGGCTTTCCCACCGCCAACATCGCCATCGGCGATTACATGGAGCCGAAACTGGGCGTCTATGCCGTGATGGCGATCGACGATAACGATGCTGGCCAAAACGATTCTGGCCAGAACGATTCTGGCCAAGGCTGGATCAAGGGTGTTGCTAATCTCGGCCGCAGGCCCACAATTGGCGGCACACGCGTGCAGCTCGAGGTACATCTTTTCGATTTCGCGGGCGATCTTTACGGCAAACATCTGCGTGTGGCACTGATCGACTTCATCCGGCCGGAGATGAAGTTCAACGGACTCGATGCACTGAAAGCTCAGATCGCTGCCGACAGCGATGCGGCACGAAAGATTCTCGCCGAATATCATGGCCCGCAGCCTGGTGGCCATCCGGGCAGTGCTAAACTGGATTGACGAC
>CAYOYT010000421.1:0-1446 GCA_964408245.1 uncultured Dongia sp.
GCCTATGGCTCACTGATGTGGCGTCCAGATTTTTCGTTTATCGATCTCCAGCCGGCAACGCTTTACGGTTACCACCGCGCCTTTTGTATCACCTCGACACATTACCGGGGATCAGATGCGCATCCTGGTCTTGTGCTAGGGCTCGACCGTGGCGGTCAATGCGTGGGGCGCCTCTATCGCGTTTCATCGCTCGATGCCGAGAAAGCAGCCGATTATCTCCATCGGCGTGAGATGGTGAGCGGTGTCTATATTCCCCGCCTTGTTAATGTGCGCATCTCCGGCAGTAAAGACGTGTCAGCGTTAACCTTCATCGCTGACCGCGAGCATCCGCAATATGCCGGTAAGCTAACCATCGAAGAAATCGTCACAAAAATACGCGATGCCAGTGGTATTGCCGGGCCGAACATCGATTACCTGCGCAGTACAGTTCAGCATCTTGACGAAATGGGTATTGGCGATTGCTCCTTGCATCGCATTTTACGGATGATCGACGGCGATAAAGCGGCTAAATAGAACTCATCCGTTATAAAGGCTGGGGATATCATGGGGCCGTTTGAACATCCGCAGAAATCTTACTACGCCGCTACCGCCAATCCGTTTCCGCGGTTAGAACCGCTTTCTGGCAGTGTTGCAGCCGATGTCTGTGTCATCGGCGGGGGCTTCACCGGTCTTTCCGCGGCACTCAATCTTGCCGAGCGCGGCTATAAAGTCGTGCTGCTGGAACAGGCGCGCATCGGCTGGGGTGCTTCAGGTCGCAATGGCGGTCAGATCAATATGGGTCTGCGCAAAGGGCCGGAAGAACTGATCGCCGCTTTCGGTGAAACCCGCGCCAAACTGCTTTTCAATATGAGCGAGGAAGCCCGGCAGATCATTGCCGAGCGCGTGAAGAAGCACAACATCGCCTGTGATCTGAAGCCCGGCACACTTCATGTTGCCAGCAAGGCACGTGATCAAAAATGGATGGAAGACGAGGTCGCTTGTCTCGAGCGTGTCTACAATTATAAGGACGTCAAATTCCTTGACCGGCAGCAAACGCGCGCGGAGCTCGGTTCCGACATCTTCCATGCTGGCGTCAAGGATTCCGTCGGTGGCCATCTGCATCCGCTGAATTACGCCCTGGGCCTTGCTCGAGCGGCGATCGAGGCCGGTGCCATGTTGTATGAACAGAGCGAGGTAAAGAGCGTTGACAAGGGCGAGATCAATCGCGTTGTGACCGATAAAGGCGAGGTGTTGGCCAAATATGTCGTGCTCGGCTGCAATGCCTATCTCGCCGATCTTGAGCCGCGCATCGCCGGGAAGATCATGCCGGTTGCGAACTTTATCGTCGGCACCGAGCCGTTGAATGAGAGTGAGGCGAGGGACGCCATCACCCATGACGTCTGCGTCTGTGACACCAAATTCGTGGTGAGCTATTGGCGCCTTTCCGCTGATCGGCGCATCCTGTTC
>CAYOYT010000421.1:1456-2745 GCA_964408245.1 uncultured Dongia sp.
TCTTCAAACACCTCACGCGCCTCTGCCGAAAGCAGCCGCCCGCCGATATCGGTGCTTTTGTGCAGCCTTATCTGGCGCGCGTTTATCCGCAATATGCCCACAAGCGCATCGATTTTGGCTGGGGCGGCATGCTCGCTATCACCGCTTCTCGTTTGCCGAATCTGGGACGTATGGGCAATGTCTTCTTCGCTCATGGTTATTCCGGCCACGGTGTTGCGCTGACGGGTCTTGCCGGCAAACTTGTCGCTGAAGCAATTGCTGGCACGGCAGAGCGTTTCGACGTATTTTCCGCCATCCGCCATCGGACTTTTCCAGGCGGCCCAATGCTGCGTCATCCACTGCTGGTCGCCGCTTTGCTCTGGTACGCGCTCAGGGACCGAATCTAGGTTTTCGATTCCGCCTTTAGGCTTTCCTGGATGTCCGGCGGCAGGTCATTCCAATGGCAATCATGGAGAGCGCCCGCGAGGGCGTAAAGCATGAGGAGCGAGACTTGCTGTGGGAAAGCGTGCTTCAGTCGTTTATAGGTCACCACGGCACCAAGCCGCCGGAGATCGGCTTCTGTTTCGATGCCGACTTCTTGCAAGTGTCGGACAGAAGCTGGACCGAGATTCTTGAGTCTATCGAGATCAGATTTCATGATTTAGATAGTAGATCACAACATCCCGATATCTCCCAACTCTCTTTAAGCTTATCCGATTGCTTTGGCACTTGAGGTAAAAGTTACATTTAGCCGTGTACTATTGCCACGCCGGATGTGCCGGTTCCAAAGCACGGCATGGTCTTCCACAGTCACATGGCCGTCATGATATTTCGGGACTTTGGCTCCTCTCGTGAATGCGGTATTCATCTGCTCATTCATTTAGGCTTTCAGGGAAAGCGCTATCATGTCGAACCATCTTAAATTCTACATCAACGGCCAGTGGGTTGATCCGGCGAAGCCGGCAACACTCGATGTCATCAACCCAGCAAGCGAGGAAGTCTTCACCCAGATTTCGATGGGCTCCGCCGCCGATGTCGATAAAGCGGTTGCTGCCGCTAAGGCTGCTTTTCCGACATTCAGCCGCACTGGCAAGGCTCAACGCGTGGCGTTGCTGAAGCGCATTCTCGAAGAATACAACAAGCGCTTCGATGATATCGCTAAGGCGGTGTCCGACGAAATGGGTGCGCCGATGTCTCTGGCGACCGAGTCTCAAGCCTGGATCGGTCGCGCACATCTCGAAGCGACGCTGAAATCGCTTGAGGAATTTACCTTCGAGGAGCAGCGCGGCGAAACGCGCATCGTGCGGGAG
>CAYOYT010000422.1:0-2744 GCA_964408245.1 uncultured Dongia sp.
CGATAAAGGTGCACACGAATGCGGCGCGTTCAGTACCGCGATCTGATCCAGCGAAAAGCCAGGCTTTACGGCCGAGAGCTGGGCCACGAAGTGCCCGTTTCGTAGCATTGTTGGTAAGGCAGATACGATCATCATCCAGGAGTGCTATGAATCCCGGCCAACGCACTTGCATATAACCGAGCGTCTTGGCGACCAATGGAAACCGTGACCGCCGGGCGCGCTCGACGCCCATTATGCTTCAATATCTGTTACCAACGGCTAGCAGCGTACCTTCCCAGTGGCGAGCCGCTGCTCCGGAGCCTAAACGTTGCTCTCGCGTTCAATCTCAAAGAGAACATCAATGAGCCGCACAGCCTCCATAAAAAGCCTCCAAGCCGGATGGCTACGATGAAAGCCTAAGCTTATAACAAACCTCGCTAAAGGCGCACCTGCACGTGTTCTGTGCCAAGCTACCGCCGCTAAGCAATCCGTTTACCAATGATAAAATATGGGAGCTGTTTTGAGAGCAAGTCTGAGAGCTAAAGTGCTGGAAGTTTGTGATCTGAAGATTGCTCAAAAAGGTGTTGGTGTTGGGCTATCGTTCTATGCATTTTTCGCGAACAAGAATGATGACTCCGAGCTTCTCCTAGAAGCAGCCATTTGGTGGATAAAGACGCATCAACTTGATCATTTTGAAAAAGCTACAAAGATTCATGAGCTTGTCACGTCGGGCCGATAATTAAGGAAGCTAATCGTCGTGACAGGTCGTGATGCTACTGCGGTCATTAGGACACGCTTGCCCTAAGGTGTCCTTCTACAAGAGACACCCATCTACGCCAAAATATCGCTCCACGCTAAGCTAGTCCAGGCCGGATGGTTATTGAGGGACGCTGGCACCCTTAAGCTATCACCCCGCGTTTCACACGGCAGCAAAGAAAGAACCCCGCTGCTTCAGCAACGGGGTTCTTTCTTTTTAGATCGGTCGGGTCGTTTTAGGCAACCTCAGCCTTGGCCGAGGATTGATCCGTGATCGCCGGATTCTTCTCGCTAGCCGCCGCTTGCAGCGCACGATCGCGAGATGCCGCAATCTGCTTCAGACGCGCCATCACCGAGCCGGTTCCGGCCGGGATCAGACGACCGACGATGACGTTCTCTTTGAGACCGATCAGTGAATCGACACGACCCGAGACTGCAGCTTCGGTCAAGACACGTGTGGTCTCTTGGAACGACGCCGCCGAAACGAACGAACGGGTTTGCAGGCTGGCCTTGGTGATGCCAAGGAGCACCGGCTTAGCCGTGGCAAGGCGACCGCCCTCTTTCAGAACCTTTTCGTTCTCGATGTCCATTTCTGTACGGTCGATCTGCTCGCCCGCCAAGAATGTGGTGTCGCCAGGATCGCCCACTTCAACCTTCTGGAGCATCTGCCGAACAATGACCTCGATGTGCTTGTCGTTGATCTTCACGCCCTGGAGTCGATAGACCTCCTGTATCTCGTTGATGAGATAAGAAGCCAGGGCTTCAACACCGAGCACATTGAGGATGTCGTGCGGCACAGGGCTGCCATCCATCAGAAGATCGCCCTTCTGAACGTAATCGCCTTCCTGAACCGAGATGTGTTTGCCCTTTGGAATCAAGTACTCGACCGATTCCTGGCTGGCATCTTCTGGCACCACAACGATACGGCGTTTGGCCTTGTAATCCTTGCCAAACTCGACGCGGCCGGCGCTCTCGCTAATGATCGCGTAATCCTTCGGCTTACGAGCTTCAAAGAGTTCGGCGACACGCGGCAGACCGCCGGTGATGTCGCGTGTCTTCGAGCTTTCGCGTGGGATACGAGCCAGCACGTCACCGGCTTGCACAGGAGCACCGTTCTCGACCGAGAGAATAGCGTCGACCGACATGAAGTAACGAGCTTCCACACCGTTCGGCAAAGTGATCACATTGCCCTTCGTATCGCGCAGCGTCACACGCGGACGCAAATCCGCACCGCGCGGCTGCTGCTTCCAGTCAACCACAACGCGGCTCGAAATACCCGTGGTCTCGTCCACCACTTCGCGCATCGACAGGCCTTCGACCAAGTCGATGTAGTTCACGATGCCTTCCTTTTCGGTGATGATCGGCAACGTGTAGGGATCCCACTCTGCGAGCTTCTGGCCCTTCGTCACTTTGACGCCCTGATCTTTCAGGAGCTTGGCACCATACGGAACGCGGTGACGGGCGCGCTCACGACCTTGATCGTCCACCAGAACGATTTCACAGTTGCGGCCCATCACGACGGGTAATTTATCGCTGTTGATGACGACGTTGCGGTTTTTGACTTGGATTTCACCGTTAAAGGTCGCTTCGATGGCGGACTGTTCCGCACCACGCTGCGCGGCGCCACCGATGTGGAACGTGCGCATCGTGAGCTGCGTGCCCGGTTCGCCAATCGACTGAGCAGCGATGACGCCGATCGCTTCACCGATATTGACCGGCGTACCACGGGCGAGGTCTCGGCCGTAGCAAGCAGCGCACACGCTGGTCTTAGTATCGCAAGTCAGCACCGAGCGGATTTTCACCGTATCGACGCCAGCGCGCTCAATCTCGTCGGCGAGCGGCTCGTCAATGAGCACGCTACGGGCAGCGATTATACGGCCCGAGAGCGGATCTTTGATATCGACCGCAACAGTGCGGCCCAAGATACGCTCAGAGAGCGAAGAGATCGTTTCGCCGCCTTCGACCACTGCCTTCACACTGAGGCCGTTTTCGGTGCCACAATCCAGGTC
>CAYOYT010000423.1:0-2726 GCA_964408245.1 uncultured Dongia sp.
CCTTTACCCCGATGCGATGGGCACTGGGGCCGACGAGCAAGCAATTCCTGAGAAAATCCATCACGGCGTCGAAGCCGTAAAGAAGATCGCCTCAACCGGCTTCGTGCGCTCGAATCTCATCGTGTTGAAGAATGCCAGCATGGTGGTCGGCAACAACGCTCTTGCTCAGGATATCCAGGTGACAAGCGCGCTGCAGACCGGCGGCGGCGACGGGCCGACACTGGCGGCCGTCACTGCGAGCGTCAGCAGCGGCGGTGGCTTGTCGGTTGGCGCGACCGTGGTGCAGACGGTCGACACGCGACTGAATAAAATCCGCGAAGCCAAGATGAAGGGTTATGAAGGCGATGCCTGCGGCGAGTGCGGCAACTTCACCTTGGTGCGCAACGGTACCTGCATGAAATGCACAACCTGCGGCTCCACCAGCGGCTGCTCGTGACCACGTCGTCAGAGGCGGTAAGCTAAAAACAACCGGGTCCGCGTTCATCGCGGGCCCGGTTCTCTTTTGAGCAAGGCATCAAACCGAGCGCGTCAATCCGCCATCAACACGTAGGCTCTGACCGGTGATATAGGCAGCACCAGGCGAGGCAAGAAAGGCGATTGTCGCCGCGATTTCTTCGGCCGTGCCATATCGCTTTAAAGGCACACTGTTTCGACGCTCCTCGGTCGCAGGTAGACTGTCGATCCAACCTGGCAAAACGTTGTTCATTCGCACGTTGTCAGCAGCAAAGGTATCGACGAAGATCTTGGTATAAGCGGCAAGGCCAGCGCGGAAGACGGCCGAGGTCGGAAACATCGAGCTCGGCTCGAACACCCAGGCAGTCGAGATGTTGATGATGACGCCCGATTTCTGCTTCTGCATAACCGGCGTTACCAGCCGGGCAGCGCGCACGACGTTCATGAAGTAAACATCCATGCCCTTGTGCCAATCCGCGTCACTAATTTCGAGAATCGCCGCGCGCGGACCATGACCGGCGCTGTTCACAAGCACGTCGATGCGGCCCCAGGTCGAGACCGCGAGGTCGGCCAGCTTGGCAAGATCCTCGTTTGACTGATTTGAACCGGTGATACCGACGCCGCCCAGTTCTTTTGCCAGCGCTTCACCTTTGCCTGAGGAAGAAAGAATCGCAACCTTGAACCCATCTACCGCCAGACGCTTTGCCGCTGCCGCACCCATTCCACTACCACCACCGACGATGACAGCTACTTTCTCCACACCCATTTTGCTCCCCTCTTGTGCTCGATCACCAGATTTCCCAGATCAACCTGCCCGGATTTCAATAGATGATAGCATCCGTAGCACCAGGGTTAAGAGGTAGAATTGTCCATGCGGTTGATCTCATGCAGACTGCCAGCTAAAACGGATCATCTGCACAATGGAGGCCTGCCATGAAGCAAGCGTCGCTCGCGGATATTATGAAACGCATTCCCGGTCCTAAAACCGCCGCCTGGCCGGATGGCGAGCCTTTCAGCGACGTCATGCGTCACGGCACGATGTCGGTAGAAGTCTTTGCACCGCGAAGCAAGGATGCTCAGCAACCCCATGATCAGGACGAGCTATATTTTGTCGTCTCCGGCAAAGCGCGTTTCAGGTGCAATGGGGATGAAGTACCGGCCAAGACCGGCGACGTTCTGTTCGTACCCGCTTACGCGAAGCACCGCTTCCACGATATGAGCGATGATTTCGTGACCTGGGTCGTGTTCTGGGGACCGAAGGGTGGCGAGAGCTGATCCGTCGGGCTATCGGCCGCCTTTGAGATCCCACAAACAATCTCCTTATGACGATCAGGGATACAGCATCGTAGCGCTGCACCGCGCTGGATTGACCGGCACCGACTCGCTAGGATCGCCGCAGAACCCATCAATTGGATATTTTAGGGAAGAGTATCATTGCTAGCAAAATCGACGCCCGCTTAGCTGAACTGAAGATCGAGCTACCCCAAGCAGCTGTGCCCATAGCCAATTACGTGCCGGTGGTCATCGCCGGCAATACCGTTTACGTCTCTGGCCAAGTCACTGTCTGGAACGGTGAGTTTAAATTTATCGGTAAGGTGGGCCAAGATTTTTTGACCGATCAAGCTGCTCAAGCTGCTCGCATTTGCGGCCTTAACGTCATTGCGCAACTGAAGAATGCCTTAGGCGATCTCGACCGTGTGAAGCGTGTATGCAAGCTTGGCGTCTTCGTCAATTGTGTCGACGGCTTCACGGAGCAGCCTAAGGTGGCGAACGGCGTTTCAGATTTGATGGTCGAGATCTTTGGCGATGCTGGTAAGCATGCGCGTTCCGCCGTCGGCGTAAACGTGCTGCCCCTTAATGTCGCCGTCGAGGTCGATGCGATCGTTGAGATCGTCTAAAGTTGGCATTGGCGGATATCACCTTCACGACCCGGGTCGTCGACAGCATTGCAGATATTCCGGCGGCGGCCTGGGATGTCTGTGCTGGCGGCGACAATCCTTTTATCAGCCATGCTTTTCTAAGTGCTCTTGAAACTTCGGGTTCCGTCGGGCGTGGCACCGGTTGGCTACCACAGCACATCTTACTGGTGGACGAAACAGATGCTATTCATGCAGCAACACCACTTTATGTGAAGGGTCACAGTCAAGGCGAATATGTCTTCGACCATGGCTGGGCAGAAGCTTATGAGCGAGCGGGCGAGCGGTATAACACGAAGATGCAGGTGTCCGTTCCCTTCACACCTGCCACCCGCCCGCGCCAGATGGCCGCGACAG
>CAYOYT010000424.1:0-2724 GCA_964408245.1 uncultured Dongia sp.
ATTCAAGTGCGATAACCCCAAGAGCCAGATGCTGCGCTTCCACACCCAGACCGCCGGGAGCACCCTCACGGCCCAGCAGCCGGACAACAACATCGTGCGCACCACCGTGCAGGCCATGGCGGCCTTCGGCCCGATCAGTGCCGTGGCCGCGCCTAAGGCAAAGCCTGCCACATGCCAGACGGGAAAGAGGATGGAGGGACGGGCGCGTCGCTCGAGCATCAGCTTCTCGAAAGCCTCGAGATGACGGAGTTCCTGCTCCAGCATGTGACGGATGACGGGGCCTTCTTTTTTGCGACCCAGGATAGCGAGCTGGCCTTCATAAATGCGCTTGGCACCATATTCGCCGGCATGGTCGACACGGATGACGCGGTCGACCAACCCTTCGGGCGGCATATCGCCGGGCAGCCGCCGCGTTTGGCTCGTATCAGAAGCCGCTTCAGACTTATCTTTATGAGAATCGACCGACATCGCAGCAGCTCTTTTCGCAATCAGGCGTCTTAGGCCCCGCGCCGGAAGCCCCAAAAGGCGAAGGCCGCCAGCGCTAACGACATCAAGCCATTATAGCCTGCCATGGAGATGCCGAACAACTCAAACGCCACGTCGTCGCACCGCGTGAGCGGCGCATTCATGATAGCGGCTTCGAGCTCGGCACCGGAAAGGCCCGATAGAGCGCCGACGCAGCTCTCGACACCCTCCAACCATTTCTGCTCGACACCGACATGGTAGAGCGCGATGCCGGCGCCAGCGACGAATGCCAGGGCGATCAGTGCCACGGCGAGGCGATGACATCGCGCGCGCGGACCCAATCTCGGGCACGGACCCAGGGCGATGGCGAGGACCGAAAATGCGATGGCCGCCCAATACGCATCCCGCTGCAGCAGGCACAGATGACAGGGTGAAAGGCCGAAGCCCAATTGCGCGAGCCAAGCGACGCAAAGGGCGGAAAGGCTCATCCCGGCGGTGAGCCAAGGGACATGACGGGGATCGATGAAACTTTCGCGGGATTGGGCCATGAGCGGACCTCAGAAAAGATATTTGAGGGCGACGAAACCGCTGACGACCAAAACGACGAAAAGCGTCGTAACCAGTGTCAATCGCTTCTCGATAAAGGTGCGGATTGGCTCGCCGAAGATGTGGAGTAGGGCAGCGACGAGGAAGAAACGCGCGCCGCGCGTCACCACCGAAGCGATGATGAAGATCTTGAGATCGAAAGCCGCCATGCCACTGGCGATGGTGACGAACTTATAGGGGATGGGGGTGAGGCCCTTGATCAGGATGATCCACAATCCCCATTCGGCGAACATATTCCGAAATTCGGACATGGCGTCGGGATGACCGTAGAAACTGAGGATCGAGGCACCGAGGCCCTCAAGCGAATACCCGATGTAATAGCCCAAAACGCCGCCCAGAACGGAGGCCAATGTACAAATGCCGGCAAAGAGGAAAGCGCGCCGTCTATTGGCCAGCACCATAGGCACCAGCATCGGGTCCGGCGGCATGGGAAAAAACGAACTTTCGCAGAAAGAGATGAGGGCGAGAGCCCAAAGCGCCCGCGGACTCTCAGCCAGGCGCATGATCCAATCGTAAAGGCGACGCAGCAAAGGGCACCAGATCCGTGATTTGCGGCCCAAACTCCTATCAGGTCGCCGGCACCTTCACAACCGTGCCTTTTTGCGTTGCGGCGAAGCTTGGCTAGCTTTGCTCGCGCGCTGTATGTCCCTCAGTGGAGGCTGAGGAACGCCTCGGCGTGATGCCACTCACTTACCGAGATGATCCCCGTTCGGGCGATTTTCACGGAATGCAGCTTGCCGTCGAGATGGTGGCTCCAGAAATCGAGAAATTTATGTAGCACGGGCAGGCGGGGGGCGAGGTCGTAATCCTGCCAAAGATAGGTCTGCAACAGGCCAGGATGGTCGGGCAAGTGATAGAGGATCTCGGCTGTGATGAGCCGGTAGTCATGAAGCTGCAGATTAAACGCAGATTGCCTCATATGGCCTCCTAAGAAATACGCGGTTAATCCTTGCAACGCGCCTTCGCTGATTGTTTGACGGCGGGATCGTTAACGTCATGATGTCGCAACAGTCACTAACAAAAAATGAAAATCTTCGTGATTTCAAATACTTAGCACTCAGCAATATAGATTGCTGCCAAGGCTGACACGGGCGAGCTGCACGAAATGCTGCGGCGGCGCGACTTTTCTATAGGAATGACGGGCTGCGCACACTTGACGAGCGCTCTTATTGCCCCTAACTAGCTGGCACTCGTTGGCCTCGAGTGCTAACAGTCGCATCTGGCGATGCTGGTCCAGAGGCTAGCGCGCTAGATAACACGAATCATTTTTTATTCTTACGGAGGATCACCATGAAGTTCCGTCCGCTCCACGACCGCGTTCTCGTGCGTCGTATTGAGGGCCTGGAGAAGACTGCCGGCGGCATCATCATCCCGGACACGGCCAAGGAAAAGCCGCAAGAGGGCGAAGTCATCGCCGCTGGCGCTGGCGCTAAGTCTGAGGAAGGCAAGATCACCCCGCTCGATGTGAAGGCGGGCGACCGCATTTTGTTCGGCAAGTGGTCGGGCACAGAAGTGAAGGTCGATGGTGAGGATCTCCTCATCATGAAGGAGAGCGACATCCTCGGTATCATCGAGGTTACCGCTGCCGGTTCGAGGAAGAAGGTCGCCTAAAGTCTCTTTTGAGACGAGCGCCGCTTCCATCGACATCTCAAT
>CAYOYT010000425.1:0-2715 GCA_964408245.1 uncultured Dongia sp.
GAACAGAGTCGATTTGCCAACATTGGGCAGGCCGACGATACCGCAATTGAAACCCATGGAATTGATACCTTCTGGTCTGTACCGCTCGCTCTAGACCCTCGCCCCGCGTTTGCGGGGAGAGGGCAGGGTGAGGGGTGGATAGTTCAAACGAACGCGTTGCTGGCGCTCCCCGCCCCAACCCATCTCCCCGCAAACGCGGGGCGAGGGGCATGAAGGTCGCCCAATTCTACTTCTTCTCTTCTTCCACCTTCGTCCGACGATCCACTTTAGCAGCCTCGTCCTTCGGCGCTGGTGGAAACAAGGTGACACTCACCTTGTTCATGTACCTATTCTCATCTGTGCTGAACAACAGCGGCAGATGCGCGGCGCAGACTTCATTGATCTCATTGACCAGGCGGCGTTCTTCCTTGGCAAAATCCATCAGCACGAAATTCTTCACCGCAGACTTCACGCCCGGATGCCCGACGCCCAAGCGAATGCGCCAGTAATCCGGCCCAACATGGGCGTCGATCGAGCGCAAGCCGTTATGGCCACCGGCACCGCCGCCGCGCTTGACCTTGACCTTGCCCAGCGGCAGATCGATCTCGTCATGGATGACGGTGATGTCGCTGGCGTCCAGTTTGTAGAACTGCATCGCCGCCTGCACGGCGCGGCCGGATTCGTTCATGAACGTGGTGGGGCACAGGCAGACGACCTTCTCAGCGCCAATATTCCCTTCGGCGATTGCGCCGTGGAACTTGGTCTTGATCGGGCCAAAAGAATAGCGGCGGACAATCTCGTCCACCGCCAGGAAACCGATATTGTGCCGGTTGTCGGCGTAACGGGGCCCCGGATTGCCCAATCCAACGATAAGGCGCATCGCGGAGCCCCACTCATCCCGACGATTGTCGGCGTCTTACTTCTTCTTCGGCGCAGCAGCGGCGGGTGCCGCACCCTTGGCCGGGGCAGCAGCAGCGCCCTTAGCCGGCGCCGCAGCGCCCTTTGCTGGGGCCGCAGCGCCCTTTGCTGGGGCCGCAGCACCTGCGGCTGGGGCCGCAGCAGCGGCAACAGCTGGCGTCGCTTCCGCGTCGGCCTTCATGCCCGATGGCGCGCCGATCGTGACGAGCGTGAAGTCGCGCTCGCGGATGGTTGGCGTCGCCCCTTTGGGCAGTTGAACCGCGCTGATGTGGATTGAGCCACCAATATCAAGACCGGTGAGATCGACCTCGATCATCTGCGGGATATTATCCGGCGAGCAGAGGAATTCGATTTCGTGACGCACCAGATTGATCACGCCACCACGCTTGATGCCCGGCGCAGCTGTCTCGTTGCGCAGCACGACCGGTATGTTGACATGGATCTTGGTATCTTTGTTCACGCGCTGGAAATCGACATGCAGCGTGCGGTCGGTGACGACGTCGAACTGCACGTCGCGCGGCAGAACGCGATGCTTCTTCCCAGAAATGTCGACATCCAAAAGGGTCGCGAAGAAGCCCTTCTTGTGGATGTGACGGTCTATCTCCTTGGGGTCAAGCGAGATCAAAGTCGGCTCTTTCTTGTCACCATAAATGACGGCGGGCACTCGACCAGTGCGACGTGTGGCACGGGCGGCCCCCTTCCCGGCGCGGTCGCGAGCTTCCGCGCTGACGGACTGAACTGCGGACATTGCTGTCTCCTATCGTTTCGCAGTTACCAAAACCCGGACCATCCGGATTTCGACCGACCGGCCTCCAGGGGTGCCGATCGGATTTCAGTCTCGCCCGTTTTTAATCGAACAGGGACGAGACTGATTTCTCTTCACTGATCCGCGCCATGGCTTCAGCCAGAAGCGGCGCGATGGTCAGCTGGCGCACCGTCTGCGACACGCGCACAGCTTCGGTGGCCTGAATGGAATCGGTGATCACCAGGCTCTCGAGGGGCGACGCGGAAACGCGGGCGACCGCACCGCCGGAGAGCACGCCATGGGTCACATAAGCGGCAACTGACAAGGCGCCTTGTTCCTTCAAGGCGACGGCCGCGTTGCACAGCGTGCCGGCGGAATCGACGATGTCGTCGACCAAGATGCAGCGCTTACCATCGACTTCGCCGATGATGTTCATGACTTCCGAAACGCCGGCGCGCTCGCGGCGCTTGTCGACAATGGCGAGATCCGCGTCCAAGCGCTTGGCGAAGGCGCGGGCCCGTACCACGCCGCCGACATCCGGGCTGACAATGCAAAGGTTATGACCTGTCCCGAAGCGCTCCTTCATGTCCTTGGTCAGGACCGGGGCTGCAAACAGATTGTCGGTTGGGATGTCGAAGAAGCCTTGGATCTGGCCGGCATGGAGATCGACGGTGAGGACTCGGTCGGCGCCGGCCGTGGTGATGAGATTGGCAACGAGCTTTGCCGAGATCGGCGTGCGGGGCCCGGACTTCCGGTCCTGGCGGGCATAGCCATAATAGGGGATGACGGCGGTAATGCGGCGCGCGGAACTGCGCTTCAACGCATCGATCGTCACCAACAATTCCATCAGATTATCGTTGGTTGGGAAGGAGGTCGGCTGGATGATAAAGACGTCCTCGCCGCGGATGTTTTCGTTGATCTCGACGAACACTTCCATGTCGGAAAAGCGCCGCACGCTGGCATTGACCAGCGGCAGGTTGAGATAAGCCGAAATCGCTTCCGCCAGGGGCCGGTTGCTGTTGCCGGTAAGGATCTTCATTTGATGCCAGTCTCTCGATACCAGTCTCTCGATA
>CAYOYT010000426.1:0-2708 GCA_964408245.1 uncultured Dongia sp.
GAAGTCTACAAGTATAAGAAAGGCGCCACCGAGGGCGGTGAAAAAGTTGCTGAACAGAAAGCCGCGGTTGGCCAGTTCACGCT
Source organism: uncultured Dongia sp. (assembly GCA_964408245.1). Classification (GTDB taxonomy): domain Bacteria; phylum Pseudomonadota; class Alphaproteobacteria; order Dongiales; family Dongiaceae; genus Dongia. The sequence continues at coordinate 84 of CAYOYT010000426.1, forward strand.
GCCCGGCGGCTCCTATGTCGTCCGTGCCCATTTCAAAGACGCCAAGGCAGATTTGGTGATTCCGATCGAGGCCGGACAGTCGCTGAAATATACCCTGAATATGTATGCCGGTTACGTAAAGCTCGCGGCTCTCAAACCTAAGAAGCAGAAGACTCAGGCCGAAGCGCTCAGCTGGCAGATCTTGCGTCAGCGCCCAAATGCTCCTGGTGTCTATGAATTGGTTGCCAGCAGTGCCCAGCCGGACCCCACAATGATGCTGCGTGAGGGACGCTATATTGCCGTGGCGCGTCTCGGGACGAAGCTTTGGGGAAGCGAGCCAATCGCTGTAACGGCCGGTGAGACGATCACCAAGAAAATCAACCTTAAAGAAGGTGTCGGCGCCCCGGAAGTAGCGGCAGCTAACTAAAGCCAGTAGTCTTTACATTCAATGTATAAACGGCGCCCAAATGGCGCCGTTTTCATTTGGTCGGTTGATGGTTACTTTAAGGCTTTCGCATTTCGCCGCTAAGCGCGTTCAGCTTATCAAGAAGGGCGCCGAAGACGCGGTAGCCGAAGACGTACATTGCGAAGACATTCACAATAGGGATCAAGAATATAACGATCCAAAGTACGGTATTTGCCGCCATCTTTGGCGCAAGTTAGCCAGCACCTAATACGAGTGGCAAAAACATCAGATAGAGCGGTAGTAAACCCAGAAATAGCTCGAGCACGCGAGGGTCGGACATTGATAGCTCTTCAGTTACGTTTATATTAATATTATTATCATACATAGTTTATACTATTTATAATTGTATTTGTCAAGTTAGATCGCGGCAGACCTAGAGCTTTAGCTTTGATGACAAGTCGGAATGCACCTCATGAGACTTTAAGGGGGCCGAAAACCGACAGCTTTTGCTAGGTTGGGTGGAGAAGATTACCATCTAATGAGGCTTAGGATGTCACGGGAAGCAGCGCGCGAGGCGCGTGGTCGCCGCAACACAAGGCAGGCGAAAGGGCTGAAACAGCTCCCCTGGCGCAACCATCGCAATAATTACGAGCCCGTCCGCGTCCTGAGCGACGACCAGATCGAGGCAATCCACCGGACTTCCTTGCGGATCCTTTCCGAGCTCGGCGTCGAGTTCCTGGAAGAAAACGCATTGCGCATTCTTAAGGAGAACGGCGCCCAGGTTAAAGCCGGGTCTAGTCTGGTGCGCTTCGATCCCGACCTGGTCATGGAAAAGATCAGAACGGTACCGGCGACCTTCACCCTGCATGCGCGCAATCCGGCGCATAATCTGACATTCGGCGCCAATCACATCAATTTCGGTTCAGTCGCTTCAGCGCCCAACGTCTCCGACATGGATAAGGGGCGTCGCCCCGGCAATTTCGAGGATTACTGCAATCTGGTCCGTCTCGCGCAATCTCTGACTGCCGTGCAGTTCCTCGGCGGCTATCCCGTGGAGCCTGCCGACCTGCCCCCGAGCACACGCCATCTTGACGCGCTTTATATGGCGGCGACACTCACCGACAAGGTCTGGCACCCTTATTCGCTTGGGAATGAGCGGATCGAGGACGCGATCGAGCTGATGGCTTTGGCGCGCGGCATCTCGAAATCGCAGCTTGCTAAAGAACCGAGCGTTTTTTCGATCATCAACAGTAATTCTCCGCTGCGTCTCGATACACCAATGCTGCAAGGCCTCCAGGCCATGGCGAAAGCGGGACAGCCCATCGTTCTTACCCCCTTTACACTTTCGGGGGCCATGGCGCCGGCGACTATTGCCGGAGCGCTGGCGCAAGCAAATGCTGAGGCTCTTGCGGGTCTTGTCTTCACGCAGATGGTTAATCCGGGTGTTCCTTGCGTCTATGGCGGATTCACCTCGAATGTCGACATGAAGACCGGCGCACCAGCTTTTGGCACGCCGGAATATACACGTGCCGCGATGGCCGGCGGACAGCTCGCCCGCAAGTATGGCTTTCCCTATCGCTCATCGAATGCCTGCGCCGCCAATACGGTCGATGCTCAGGCCGCTTACGAATCCGAAATGTCGCTCTGGGGGGCGGTCATGGGCCATGCCAATCTCATCTTGCATTCCGCGGGCTGGATGGAGGGGGGACTCGTGGCGTCCTTTGAGAAGATGGTTATCGATGCTGAGATGATCCAGCACATGGTCGAATTCCTGCAGCCGCTCGATACCTCCGAAGATGCGCTAGGCTTTGATGCCATGAAGGAAGTTGGACCAGGTGGCCATTTTTTTGGTGCGCAGCACACGCTGGCTCGTTACGAAACAGCCTTTTATTCACCGATGGTCTCTGATTGGCGCAATTTCGAAACCTGGCGTCTTGCCGGTGCCCAGGACGCGGCACAGCGCGCCAATACGCTTTGGAAGCAGGCGCTGGCAGAGTATGAGGCACCAGCGATCGACCCTGCTGTCGACGAAGCCATGAGGGACTTCATTGCTCGGCGTAAAGCGGAAGGCGGCGTAAAGCAAATCTGAGCGAGTGTCTTGTCGTAGCCATGGAGAGGCATGATGATCAGTCATGCTCTCATAAATGCTGGCTAGGGTTACGTCGGATACAACTAATAAAATATATATTTATATTGTGTACTCCCAATTATTTTATCTGCGTAATTACGGATGTTTGTAC
>CAYOYT010000427.1:0-2698 GCA_964408245.1 uncultured Dongia sp.
CGGTTCGGGCTCGAACTAAGGTCGCGACAGGAGCCCAAACGAGTGGCGAAAAACAACAGCGCGATCGCCTGACCGCTTGGGCAAGGGCTATTAGCGCAAAGCCTTCAGCGGCGCAAGAACAACAAGGATCGCGAGGCCTCGCCCAGCGGCTCTCTCTAACCTACTAAGCCATTAATTTAATTCTATTTCCCCGACTAAGACGCAGACCGCATGGCCAGCGATCTTAAGCCGGTCTCCCTGCCGGTCGAGCCACAAATCGCCACCCCGTTTAGAGACCTGACGGGCGTGGAATCGCGTCTTGCCAGTAATGTCCTGCCAATACGGCACAAGCACGCAATGCGAGGATCCGGTTACTGGATCCTCCGGAATGCCATGTAACGGGGCGAAGAAGCGACTAACGAAATCGACACCTTCCTCTGTGCCGTCAGCAGTGATGATGAGGTCTAAGCCGAGTGCCTCGAGTGCGGGAAAGTCCGGCTTGGCGGCGCGCACAGCGGCGACATTCTGCAGCCGGGCGAGATAGGCGTCATAGACGGCACTTTTCACGACATGCATCGGTTGTTGGCCGATGGCCTTGGCGATGCGGGCGGGCGCGCCGACATCGTCATTCAGCTCGAAGCTCAGTACCGGAAAGTCGAGTTCGAAGCGATCGCCATCGACGCGCACGTGAAGTGGCCCCGATAGACTATCGAAGCGCATTTGCTGAATGTTCGAATCAGTCAGACGGTTCAATACGAAGGCCGAGGCCAAGGTGGCGTGACCGCACAACTTGACCTCAGCCGTCGGCGTGAACCAACGCAGATGATAGCCGTTCGCCTTCGGCACGAAGAAAGCGGTTTCAGCCAGATTCATCTCAGCAGCGATGGATTGAAGGACTTGATCAGGCAGCCAGGTCTGGAGCGGCATCACCCCGGCCGGATTGCCGGCAAAAGCGCGTTCGGTGAAGGCATCTATCTGGTAAATCGGATATTTCATAATCAGCTCTCCAACTTACTTACGTCACCGCCAGAGTGGGCGCTCGATTTCAGCTTCGACATCGCAGCGACTGACGCCGATATCCTTAAGCATGCGCTCGTCCAGCGCTTCAAGCGCCCGGCGCTGCCGATAAATTTCGACACAGTGGAGTAACGACACAATCAACCAGCGACCAAGTCGCGGGAGGCTGGCGCCGCTGGGGCGGCGGAAAAAGGGTGATTCACCTATCTCAGCGGATCTAGGTCGAGACATTTTCTTTTCCTACGTAGATATTTTTTCCGACTTTCGAGACAATCGGCTAGATTGTACCCGTTTTTCAATAATTGTTTTGACAGACAATTAAGTCAATCGATACATTGTAACCATGACAAATTGGCAGCCAGATCTCACTTCGCTACCCGGTCCACGCTATCTAGCGATCGCTGACGCGTTGTCCGAAGACATCCGCCAACAGCGCATGGCGCCTGGCACCCGACTTCCCACGCACCGCGAGCTCGCCTTCCGTCTAGGCGTTACCGTCGGCACCGTCACCCGTGCTTATGCCGAAGCCGAAAGACGCGGTCTTATTGGCGGTGAGGTCGGACGCGGCACCTTCGTGCGACCGGACGTACGACGCCGTCCCGAGATGCCTATAGACCGCGAGGTCGAGGTAGAATCCGGCGGCTTCATCGATCTCTCGATCAATTTCCCGACGCCGCGCGCCAATGACTCGCTACTCTCAACTGCGCTGCAAAGGATCGCCACGCGGCCGGGTATCCATTCACTCCTCGACTATCATCATCATGTCGGCATGCCCCGCCACCGCGCGGCCGGTGCGCAATGGCTTTCCGAACAGCGCTATCCCGTTCCGGCCGAACGCGTGATCGTCACAGCTGGAGGTCAGCACGCGATGACGGCCGCACTCGGTGCCATCACGGAACCGGGCGATGTGATCGTGACCGAATGCGTCACCTATCCGGGCCTGCGGCGCCTCGCCGACTTCTTACGCATACGTCTTCATGGCGTGCAGATGGATGCGGATGGTGTCGACCCAGAAGCCTTTGAAGCCGCCTGTATCAACCTCCGGCCCAAGGCGTTCTATTGCGTCGTCAATATGCATAACCCGACCGGCATCATCGTTTCAGCCGAGCGACGGAAGGCGTTGGCGGAAATCGCGCGTCGGCATGGCGTGAAGATTGTTGAGGACGACGTCTACGGCTTTCTGCTGGGCACGCGCGATGTCGCGCCCTTATCAACGCATGCACCAGAGCTCGGCCATTATTTCACCAGCGTCTCGAAATCGATGGCGCCGGGTCTACGCGTGGGCTATCTCGCCATTCCGGAAGGGGCGCTCGATTCATTCGCGCAAGTTGTTCGTTCCACCACCTGGATGGCAACGCCGCTCACTGCCGAAATCGCCGCTGACTGGGTCGAAGACGGGACTGGTATGGACCTTGCCGAGGCGCATCGCATCGAAGCAATCGCCCGTCAGCGCTTGGCGCGGCGGATTCTTGGCAACATCCCGCTTTGCGGCGATGAAGCCAGCTATCATATCTGGCTGAAACTGCCCGATCCCTGGAATGCCGACGGGTTTGCCCTGCAAGCCCGCTTGAAAGGTGTCGGCGTCTCTCCGGCGGCAACCTTCTCGCTCACCCGCAATGCACCCAATGGCGTGCGGCTGTGCCTGTGTGCGCCGGCTGATCGCCGCACCCCAACGCGCAGACATTTGCTCCTGCCGGTACAG
>CAYOYT010000428.1:0-1872 GCA_964408245.1 uncultured Dongia sp.
CTCCGGTTTCATAAAAACACCTAACTCGGTGTCTTCCAAACCGGGGACAGGCCATATCTTTTGAGCGGTTGCTGAGTCGTGACAAAGCTGAGCGGCGGTACAAAGGTGGCGAGTTCAGCGCGGATAGTCTCGTTGAGGCTTATCTTGCTTTCGGTATCCGCCGAACCGAGATCGACTCTCAGGAGACATTAGCTGCAGAATTCTCGCGCTTGGATATCGCTGAGGCGATCGCCTCCAAGAAATACGACCGATTTTTCTACCCTATCGTGCAAATCCTTGTGGATGTGGACAGAGCATTCTCACGTTCAGAAGGGATGGAGAGTGACGACCTTCAGGATGTCAGCAATGCAAAATTTATCATCGGCCGGAATATTTTCGATAGCCAACCTGCGCGAATAGGCTTCGTGGTGGCCTGTGCTCTCTATGTTTTGGGCCGCCTAGGCATGGACAAAGATGAGAGCGAAAGTGATGTTGCTCTCAAGCAACTGCAGGGCGACGCTTCTGCGCTAGTCGAGCGCTTGAACAAAATGTCGCCAGAGGATCTGACGTCATTTTTGGCATTGGATGTTCTGGGTGAAAAGATCGGCGGGCAAAAGAGGTCCGCGGTGGGACGGCACGAACGCGCGTTTTTTGAAACTGCGTTCAAAGTGCTGATAGAGACAAATTTCAAAGTGCCATCGATGGAGGTGTGCTGGAGAGCATGACGTGGCTCGGAACCGCATCCAGATGATTAAAGTGCTATTTGAGCGACTTGCGGATCATGCGGCACAGGCCGGTGATCCCATTACTAATTCGGAATCGGTAAGGTGGATTAAACGTAAGAGCGATGCCGACGCGAGATTGATGGCTTCGGCGTCGGCAAAGGCGCGAATAGTAACCCGTCAGATTCGGCTCGTCCGAGTGGATAGTGAGGACGAGTGTTTCTTCTGTATGTTCGGGCTGCCTGAGCCTGAAGGCATATCGCCTGAGCTTGAAGTTATGGACCCGACGCCGGGTCTATTTACGTTGTCTATTCTCGAGGCAAGCATGCGGCCCCCGGTGAGCGTGACCGCGACCGCAATCAAAGAAATCTTAGATGTGCAATTTCAAGATAACGGGGCAGGTTACGATGGTCACGATCTTGATGACATTATGCCTCTGTTTCCCGCGCTCGTAGTTTATCGCGCGACAGCCCCAGCCGAATATCAAAAGTCAACGGATAGAGTTCTTGGATCCATTCTGGTTCGGACGTATCTCGATGGACCGATTTCTCTGGAGCCAGATACGATCGCTAAATTGACTAAGGTCTTTGAAACGGACTCGCGCTTTATTCCGTTTCGCAATCTAGTGCAAGGCGTGCTCTCTATTTCGTGGGAGAATCTATTCTTAGAATGTTACCGATGTATTGAGCAGCTTTACGGCATGAAGCGCTTTCAGGAACTTAGGGGCGCGTTGAATTTTGTCTCATCGCCACGAAATCTTGCGAAGGCGCTTGAAAATCACCTTGCTTGGCGCCCAAGAGAAAGTGAGGCGTTTATAGCGCTCCTCAATCTTTGCGACGCTGGAATGATCGCCGGAGTCTGTGTCGGCATGGCGGTAGCAGGTGACACGCACGAAAGGCGTTGCTCCAAGCTGGTAGACATTCTCTACGGACTTCGGAACACCATTGTACATTATCGGCCGTCCGACCTTGCGATACAGAGGACTGATGCCGAATGGAATGTCATCATCTGCGGGATGCTCGATATCGTCTCTGACCTTTACAACAATCACGCGAGCGCCTTCTTTGAAGATTAAGTGTCTTACGCATCCGCGCTGTTCATCGACGGAATGCCAATCGACGGAGTGTGTGGCTGAACGCGGCGCTAACGGCTGCGTAATGGGCGGATACGG
>CAYOYT010000428.1:1882-2698 GCA_964408245.1 uncultured Dongia sp.
CGCCCGACGATCTCGCGTTCGGACGCGTGGCCGAGATCAATGGCGCGAGCTGAGGCGGCACCATCGCCGGACAGGCCAAACCGTCCGTCGCCGCCGCATGCACCCAGCCGCTTGATCAGCATCGGCGCGACGCCGCGGCGAATGCAGGCTACATCGCCTTCCCGCGGCCGGCGGAACCTTCCGTAGCGTTTCAGCAGGACGTAATCGCCGTCGTCGAGCGTGGGGACCATGCTGCGGCCGCGCACGCGGATGATGCGCCAGCCGAACCAGTCCCGGCCGCCCTGATGGCTCGGGGTGGCCGGCTCGCTCCGGCCGGCCGCCAGCGCAATCCGTTCGTCAGTGGACGGGATAGACGACCTCGATGTTCGGCGGATAGGGGCAGGGCTTGCGCACGGTCTTGATGTCCTTGGCCGCCCAGTAGATCTCGGCGAAGCGGTTCACGAGGTCTACCAGCTTCAGCCCGTCGGCGCGGTGGACGTCCTGCTTGCAGGCGCTGCCGGCCAGCATGATCTTGTGGGCGAGGTCGTGGATCTCCGGATACTTCTCGATTTGCGGCGCCTTTCTGGCAGTGAATCGGGCATAGGCTTTCGCCGTGCCTGTCTGCAGCGCTCGCGTGCCACCCATCCGCAACCTCATTCTCGTCCTCCGCGAACAGCTGAGCACTTGGGAAGCATTTTTTCATCATCGGGAATCGCTTGCGGCCGTCAGGCCCGACCTCTCGATAGGATCCGGTGGCCCAGCGATTTGACCCAGCGCCAGAGAGGCGACAGCACGCGGCTGGTCAAGGGGATCGCCAGCAGCCCGATTACAAGTCCG
>CAYOYT010000429.1:0-2688 GCA_964408245.1 uncultured Dongia sp.
CCTTGGCAGAGGTGAACGATGACTCTCGCTACCTATCAAGCTTGCAACGCTACGGAACTGCGCGCCTCTTTGGCCGCTCTCGATAGTGTCGCTCATGAGACGGTCCAGATGAAGCTGCTCGCTTGGATTATGGGGCTTCCGCACGATCTCGATCCGGCGATCGCCGCGCGCTTGGTGCTGGGCCAGTCGGTAGATGGCGCTGCAACAACGAAGCAGGATGGGATTTCGTCAGCTTTGTTGCGGCTTGTTGAAGCGGTGGCCGAATATCCGCGCGAAAGACTCGTCCTCATGGCGCGAAGACGTAGCGCACTCAACTGATCAGCACTTTTTAACTCCCACCTGAATGTTTTCGTGAGACCAGCCTAGTGGTTTCTTAAGGTTGTGGGATGCAAAACTCATTCGACATGCACCATTCATATCTGGACGGACATCAACTGCTTGCGCACCCCAGCGCCCCTTTGGCCCAGAGGCCACCGATCTGATCGAGAAAGTTGCGCATTTGCGAGGCCGCGACGCCAAATCTGGTCGGTGCACCGAAGATGATGGCGTCGTATTCTGGTAGTTCGTCGACCTTGGCGATCGGTGCTTTCTGATCGAACTTGAAATGGCTGGCCTTGGCCACATCCGCGGGTACGAGTTCCGGCACGCGCTTGATGACAACGTCGGCGCCACCTTTACGCACGCCCTCGGCAACGGCTTCAGCCATCTTCTCGATATGTCCGTAGCTAGAATAATAGAGAACAAGAATCTTCGTCATGAAAGCCTCATACTGAAAAATAAAAGTAGGGCCGAAAGAATAGTGACCGCCATCTAATGTTGTTCGTCACGAGAGTCGCGACAATTCCAAGACTTGTGATAAGCTCGTTCACTTTTTAATGACAATCGGTGGAGCAATGGATCAATTGACGGCGATGCGGGCTTTTCGTCGTGTGGTCGAACTGGGCAGCTTCACGGCGGCAGCACGTGGCCTCAATCTCAGTAAAGCGGCTGTCTCTAAACAGGTTGGTGAGTTAGAGGCGCATCTCGGGGCAACGCTCATCCACCGTACGACGCGGCGGCTGTCGGTTACCGAGGTCGGGCACGCTTACCTCGAACGTGTTGTGCGTCTGCTCGATGAATTCGAGGCCGCGGACGCGGAAGTGCGGCATTTGCAAGCGGAGCCCACCGGCTCGCTGCGTCTTAGTGTTCCCAATGCTTTCAGCGCCACGCAACTCGCTGAAACAATTAATGCGCTGGCAACACGGTATCCGAAACTACGGCTTAATATCGAAGCCAGCGATCGCTTCGTTGATCTTATCGAGGAGGGATATGATGCGGCCATCCGCATTCGGACAGAGCTGCCGGATTCGACGTTGATCGCGCGGCGTTTATGCACTTTCCCACGCTATGTCTGCGCGTCGCCCCAGTACATTAAGAAATACGGCGAACCGAAGCAGCCGGAAGATCTCAAGGACCACAATTGCATCGTCTACACGCAATCTCCAGCACCCTTCGATTGGACCTTCAAGACACCTCAAGGCCGCCGGACTATACGTGTTTCGGGAACCTTCCAGAGCAATCACGGCGTGCTATTGATGGAACCATTGTTGGCTGGTCGCGGCATCGCCTTGTTGCCGATCTTCACGCTAGCGGAGCATCTGAAGAAGGGGCATGTGAAGCGCTTGCTCACAAATTTTCCAAGTGATGAGGTAGCGCTTCATGTGGTTTATCCGCAGAATCGCCATCTTTCGCCCAAGGTGCGGATCTTCGTGGATTTGATGGTCGAGCATTTTACCCACCGGCCTGAAATGGGTTGACGAGATAAGCCGCCGAGACATCTACTTAAAATACGATCAAGCAACGATCAGGCTGGACATGCAGGAAGCTAAGCGGGAAAACCTTGTCGCTGTCGCGATATGGGATATCTGGGTTCGGCTGTTTCATTGGGCGTTGGTTGGCGCGATTACTACAAGCTTTATCACCGAGAAGATCGGCAATCTCGAGACGCATTATCTTGCAGGGCTTGCGGTTTTAGGGCTCGTCATCTTCCGACTTCTTTGGGGTTTAATCGGTAGTCCAACTGCGCGCTTTTCCCATTTCCTGCGTGGGCCTGGTGCTGTGCTGAGTTATCTTAGGCGCGCTGCTGGGCGCAAGCCGTCATACACGTTCGGGCACAATCCCGCTGGTGGTGTAATGGTCGCGTTGCTGCTGCTGCTGCTGGGTTTTCAAGCAATCAGCGGGCTTTTTAACACGGATGACATTCTGTTTGAGGGACCGCTTTACGATAACGTGTCTGGGGCAATAGCTGGTTTCTTCGGTCGCTGGCATGGTGTCGTAGGAAATGTGATTTTGGCGCTCGCCGCATTACACATTCTGGTCATTTTGCTTTATCGCGTCGTCAAAGGCGAAAATCTGATCAGTGCCATGATCGTCGGTCGCGCTAAGCTGCCGCCCGATGTGGTAGCCAATGCCGGCATGGCGGAGGGGGCCCGCGTCGGTTCGGGCAGAGCTATGATATGCATCGTGATCGCCGTAGCGATCCCGATGGCCATATACTATCTGAATTAGTTTACTTCTTTTGGCGGAATTCTTTATGGCAGGCGCCGCAAGTACCGCCGACCTTCTCAAATTGCGCGCCAACGGTCGCCATATCGCCACCGCCGCCTGCAGAGGCTAGCATCGTTGCCGCTGATTCTAGGTCTTTTGCAT
>CAYOYT010000430.1:0-2687 GCA_964408245.1 uncultured Dongia sp.
TGGAAGAAGCCGACCTGGCCGAACATCGGTCCCACTGCCGCCATCTGGAAATAGACCCACTGGATCGTCGCCATGCGGTCGATGGGATCGGTGGGCAGCAGCTTTCCCGTCTTCTCGGCGAGATACTGCAGAATGGCACCTGACTCAAAGAGGCCCAGCGGCTTTCCACCGGGACCATTCGGATCGATGATCGCGGGGATCTTGCCATTGGGATTAAGCGACAGGAATTCCGGCAGCCAGCTTTCGTTCTTGGTGATGTCGATGGCATGCACCTCATATGGCAGACCGATCTCCTCCAGCATGATCGAGACCTTCACCCCATTGGGCGTCGGGAAAGAATAGAGCTGCAACCGGTCCGGATGTGTGGCTGGCCAACGCTTGGTGATGGGAAAGGCGGAAAGATCGGTCATCGGGCGGAGCTCCATCCAAAAAAACAGATGGTGGGATGCCGCCACATCGCCGCCGCGCTTACAAGGCACAAGATTGCAAGGCGTATATGCACTGACGAGGCGATGCACCGGCCAGGTGATGCACGGCTAGGCGGGCATTGTCCCTAATCTTTCTAGGGCTTGATCGCGCGCATTGATCTCGCACCTGACAGGAGCGAACTGCTATAATGCGACGATCTCGTAGCTAAGGAACAGCTCTTTCGGCCGTATCGGAATGACTCGCAGTTTATGGATGATCTTTGGGCTGCTGGCGGTGGCGGCGGGCATTGCCGGCATCGTGCTGCCCTTGGTGCCGACAACACCGTTCATCCTACTCGCGGCCTTTTGCTTTGCCCGCTCGTCGCCGCGCTTAGAAGCCTGGCTTCTCCATCACCGCACCTTTGGCCCGATGATCGCTAACTGGCGCCGCCACGGCAGTGTCGAACCGCGTGCCAAGCGGTTGGCGACCTTGTTCATGCTCGCAAGCTTTGGATTGAGTCTGGCCTTGCACCTGCCGCTCTGGGCGCTAGCCCTCCAGGCGAGCGTCCTCATCGCAGTCGCTATCTTCCTGCTGACCCGTCCAAATGGACCGACGCCAAACGGACCACCGCCCGCTTAATGTGATCAGATCTTCGGGTACTTGCCGAAAAAGATACCAAGGCGCTGCAAGCGGCGCTTCGCCATCTGACCCTTGTCGACATAATAGGTCAGCATGATCGAGCGCCGTTCACCATCCGCCGTGGTCGTTTTAGGCGCACTGTGCCAGCTTTCCTTCTTGCGCACGGCAAAGGCATAGCCGGTCGCAGGCAGAAATTGCATCGCCAGCGGCTGATCCGTGCCGTCTTGCGCGCGCGTGGTGTGGAAGACGGTGCCGAGATGCGCCTGATTGTTGTCGCTTGGAATATAGAACTGCGCCGTGATGGCCTTGCTCAGCGCGTCGGAATGAATGCGAATGTGATAGCCTGGCAGATCGCGAACCAGAATGGGGATCGGATAGAGCGGGATGCTCTCCGCCTCGACTTGAAAGCGATCCTCCAGTGCCTCGCGGAACTTGCGTTTGAAGGCAAGCTCCAACGCGTCCGACATTAAAGCTGCGGCAATTTTGCCCCATATCCGCCGCTGCGAACCCGGCAAGCGCCACAGCAATTCCGGGTACAGATACGTCCGCATGCGCGTACTGCCGCCATAGGCCGTCATCGCGTCGCGATGGAACAACGGATGAAACTGCTTCTCCGCCGGAAAATTCGCTAACATCTCACGATAGAAATGCGCCGGGAACACATTCTCCAGTTGAATATGGTCAAATGGCTCATTCAACAACGGCGCGCTGTCCACGACCTGAACAAGATCGAAATCCCGCCCTGTCTCACGCACGGTAGCCGCATCCGCGGTGTTTTCGATAGTTTGCTGCAACATTAGAAAGCCTCATAACCGAGCCGTTAGCCGCTCCCCGCTAATCTATCCAAATCAGGGGCAGCGGGCAAATGGTGGGCAGGACTGTTCCTCCTATGGAAAATGGCTACGAACTAGCCTTCAATGCCTATCGACCCAGACGCGCCGCTTGAATCGCGGCAACGTCAATTTTTTTCATCTTCATCATGGCATCGAAGGCGCGCTTCGCCTCTTCGCCACCAGCGGCCATCGCCTCCGTCAGCACACGGGGCGTGATCTGCCACGAAATACCCCATTTGTCCTTACACCAACCGCATTCGCTCTCTTGCCCACCATTGCTCACGATGGCGCTCCAATAACGATCTGTTTCTGGCTGGTCGTCGGTCGCAATCTGGAACGAGAAAGCTTCGTTGTGCTTGAACATCGGCCCGCCATTGAGGCCGAGGCAAGGAATGCCTGCCACGGTGAATTCCGCCGTCAACACATCGCCTGCCTTCCCGGAGGGATAATCGCTGGGCGCTCGATGCACGGCCGTGACCGAACTGTTTGGAAAGACCTCGGCATAGAATCGAGCAGCTGCCTCGGCATCCTTATCATACCACAAACAGATCGTGTTCTTGGCGATTGGCATTTGGCAGTCTCCTTTGTTTTTGAGCTCAGTACAGAACCGGTTCCGAGCATAACGAGTTGGTGCAAATCGCACCGCAGCGATGCTCTATTTGAAAGCAATTATGCCGTTAGTGGTTCCGTCAAGCGCCCGAGATAGCACCTCTCCTCTACACGTCATCCCCGGGCGAAGACTCGGGGATCCACTGGTGCAGTTGAGAGAGTGGATGCGCGGCCAGTGGGACAACGCTGGGTCCGGGG
>CAYOYT010000431.1:0-962 GCA_964408245.1 uncultured Dongia sp.
AATGCCCGGAAAATTTCAACGCCGATACCGGCCTTGCCGACGATCAGCCAGATACCGATCTCTTTTATGGCTGGGGCCTGCTGCTGCCACTTCTTGCGGTGAACGAAATTGTCGACGTGACACCCTGGCACGGCTGGGAACTCACTAACCAGCCTGGCAATTGGCAACTTGGACCACTGAACGCTTTCGGCGGCAAGGCGATGATCGCAGCCGAGGGTGGCCGCATGATGCTCAACGTCGACGGTCGCGGCATATTCGCGACCGATATTGCCGGGCGCTTTCGGCATATCGAAATCACATCTCAAGAGCTTTGCTTCGAAGCACCGACGGCCGGTGGTCATGTGTTCCTGCGCGGCCAGGTTCTTGCGGCGAAGCTCGACGGTAAACCCCTTCATTTCAAGATGGTGAAAGACGAAACCGTTATCGATTTGTCGCAGGCGGCGGCGCCTCGGCGCTGCGTGATTGAGTTTCAGATATGATCGTGGTTTTCGGCTCGCTCAATGTTGATATCATGATTGCGGTTGATCATTTTCCGCTGCCGGGCGAGACCGTGCTGGGACCAAGTTATCAACTGACCGCCGGCGGCAAGGGAGCCAATCAAGCACTAGCTGCCGCGCGGGCTGGCGGTGTCGTCACCATGATCGGTTGTGTAGGTGATGATCCCTTGGCGGAAACGGCCCTCACCGAGCTGCGCGTCGCAGGTATCGATCTCAATTATCTCACGACTGTCGCCGATCCTACTGGGCTCGCTGCGATCTGTGTCGATAAACTGGGCGAAAATCATATCGTGGTGGCGTCTGGTGCTAACCGGCAGACGAAGGCAACGCATTTAGGGGATGACTTGCTTGACTCCAAAACGCTGCTGCTTCTGCAGATGGAAGTGCCGCTTGCCGAAAATTGGGCAATCATCCGGCGTGCGAAGCAGAAAGGTGCGCGAATCCTCCTCAACGTCGCACCCGCCG
>CAYOYT010000431.1:972-2680 GCA_964408245.1 uncultured Dongia sp.
CCTACTGACGTATTACCGCTGGTCGATTGGCTGGTTATCAACGAAAATGAGGCGCGGCAAATCGCTGGCATGCTGGGCGAGAAGATCGAGGATGCTTGTGAAGCGGCGAAATTCATCGCCAGGAAAAGCGACAACACCGTCATCGTAACGCTGGGCGCCAGAGGTACCGCTGTTTATCTCAAGGACGGGAGCAAGCTTTCCATACCAGCCTTGAAGATCCAGCCGGTTGATACCGTGGGAGCGGGGGATTCTTTCGTCGGCGGTCTTGCGGCAGCGCTTGATCGTGGCAAAGATCTGACCGAGGCTCTGCGTTATGCTGCCGTAGGCGGCGCGCTTGCCTGTCTTCATGCCGGTGCCCAGCCCAGCCTACCGCTTCTTGCCGCCATCGAGGCACGCTTACCGGATTTGCCGGCGTGACGGTAAAGTATGGCTAACGTGCCAATCCGGCCGGGGTATGTTTAAACGTATAATGTTTGAGCGAGGCCGCCGCAGGCCCGGGCGCATCGCATTCGATAATGGCGCGCGTCAGGGATGTAAAACCAGCGCGGAAATGGTTTTTTGCTTTCACGCACAACAAGCCGATCTTTGCTAAATCGATACCGTGCAAGGTGAAATAAGCAGGATCGTTCGGCGTCTGGCAGCTCGATGTGACGATCACTTTAATGCCTTCGACATCGAACATCGCCGTCTCGCCGACGTCGACAGCGAAATTATGCTCGAACGGCCCCACATTGCGGAACTTGCCATCGGTCAATGTCAGTACCTTAGCGCCGATGCGCACGGGCTTGCCGAAAGTGGCGCTCACGCGGCCACCAAAAGCAACGTCGAGCTTGGCGCCAATTCCGGCGCGACGCGCCTCGGCCACCAGATCCGGATCCCAGAAGAAGGCGAAGATGCAAGGCACATCCGGCTTAGCCTCAAGCAGCGCCCGAAAGAGTGTGGGTGTGTCACCGATGCCGCCCGAAAGCGGATTGTCGGCGGGATCCGTGATCGCTGCTGGCTTCTCACCAGATACCCGCAATACCTCCGCAATAGCCGCCGTAGGACTTGGCAACTTGAGTCCAAAACGCTCACGCCTCGCTGCCATATCGGCTGCCAATGCCTTGGCCGCACGCTGCGCCATCATGCGGTCGCCATCGGTGAATACCATCGCTGTCGGTCCAGCAAAGGGCGAATCGCCATAAGCAAAGCCGCCGAAAACACTCGCCTCTAATACGCCGTCTTCTGAGCGCCATTTAGCGGCAGCAGCGGCTATTTCAGCCATCGGTCCATCGGTCGTCCGCATGTTGAAGCTGGTATAGATTGCTGGCACCTTGGCGATAGCCCCAACGGGATTTATTTTACCTTTCGCCATGTCTGTCACCAGGGTGACGGCGCGCGCGGCGACTTCATCCATGTCGATATGGGGATAGGTCTTGTAGCCAATCGCGATATCGATCAAATCGATCATCGGCTGGCCGATATTGGCGTGAAGATCGAACGTGACGGCAAGGGGGATCTTGCCGATGATTGCGCGGACATCCGAAAGGAGATCGAGTTCCGGGGTTGGATTGCCGACAGTGATCATGGCGCCGTGGAGCGACAGATAGACCGCATCCCATTTCTGTCGCTGTAAGCCATCGCGGATGTCATCGCGGATAACAGCGAAAGCGGAATCGGTTACCGGTCCGCCCGGCGGCGCCGCGGCACAACGCAGGAATGTGACCTC
>CAYOYT010000432.1:0-2679 GCA_964408245.1 uncultured Dongia sp.
ATCAATTCAGGAATAGAGAGCCGTAGCGGAGAGATCGATACGTTTTTCGATCCTAATGAGCCCCTGCCTGCGCCTGATGCGGGAGGTGCGGCACTGGGGGTGCTTGGAGGTTTGGTAGTGGGTGGTCTCGTTGTTGTGGGAGGTGCAATAGCAGGTGCGGTAGGTGTGGCTGGGGAGATTTTCGAAGGGGCCATGGGGCTGCTGGGGGCCTTTTAAATAGCTACGCAAGATGGCATCTGAGTACAGTCATAAAAATACCCGTTATTGTGGTTACAAGATCAAAGCGGAGCCCTCAGCGGCTCCGCTTTTTTTGTTTTATCTTAAGCTAATTTTTTGTAGCGGACCCGATGGGGCTTGGCGGCTTCGTCGCCGAGGCGGCGCTTCTTGTCGGCCTCGTATTCCGTGTAATTGCCCGGGAAAAACTCTACGTGAGAATCGTCCTCGAACGCCAGAATGTGCGTAGCGACGCGGTCTAGGAACCAGCGGTCATGCGATATCACTAGCGCGCAACCCGGAAACTCGAGCAGCGCCTCTTCCAAGGCGCGCAAAGTTTCGATATCGAGGTCGTTGGACGGTTCGTCGAGCAGCAGCACGTTTCCACCGCTCATCAAAGTTTTGGCCAGATGCAGCCGCCCGCGTTCGCCGCCGGACAGATGGCTGACCAGCTTCTGCTGGTCGCTACCTTTGAAGTTGAAGCGTCCGATATAAGCGCGTGACGGCGTTTCGTATTTGCCTACGGTGATGATTTCAGCCCCGCCCGAAATTTCCTGCCAAACGTTGTTGGCGCCGTTCAGCGAGTCGCGCGATTGGTCAACGTAGGCCAGTTTCACGGTCTGTCCAAAGACGATCTCGCCGCTGTCGGGTTTCTCCAGTCCGGTGATCATCCGGAACAAGGTGGATTTTCCGGCGCCGTTCGGGCCGATGATGCCGACGATCGCGCCGGGCGGCAGCTTGAAATTCAGTTTATCGATCAGCAAGCGGTCAGCATAGCCTTTCGATACGTCCTTAAACTCGATCACCAGGTCGCCCAAGCGCTCGCCGGGTGGAATGTAGATTTCATTGGTTTCATTGCGCTTTTGGTATTCCTGCGAGCTCAATTCGTCGAAGCGGGCGAGACGCGCCTTGCTCTTGGCCTGGCGGCCTTTCGCGTTCTGCCGCACCCATTCAAGCTCGTGCTGGATCGCCTTTTGGCGCGCCTTCTCCCCCGACGCCTCCTGCTTCAAGCGGGAATCTTTCTGTTCGAGCCATGACGAGTAATTGCCCTTCCAAGGAATGCCGCGGCCGCGGTCGAGTTCCAAAATCCACTCTGCGGCGTTATCCAGGAAATATCGATCATGCGTCACGGCGACGACGGTGCCCGGGAACGTCTGCAGGAAATGCTCCAGCCATTCGACCGATTCGGCGTCCAAATGGTTGGTCGGTTCGTCGAGCAGCAGCATGTCGGGTTTCGACAGCAGCAGCCGGCACAGCGCGACGCGGCGTTTTTCGCCACCCGATAACAGGCTTACCTTGGCGTCCCACGGCGGTAAGCGCAGCGCGTCGGCGGCGACCTCCAACGTGCGTTCCAGCGTGTGGCCGTCGCTGGCGGCGAGAATTGCCTCTAGGCGGGCCTGTTCGGCGGCCAGCTTATCGAAGTCGGCGTCGGGCTCGGAATAGGCCGCATACACTTTCTCCAGGTCGGCCTGGGCGGTCGTAATGTCGGCCACCCCTTCCTCGACCACCTCGCGCACCGTTTTCTCCGGATCGAGTTGGGGTTCCTGCTGCAAATAGCCTATTTTTATTCCGGGCTGCGGACGCGCCTCGCCGTTATATTCGGTATCGACGCCCGCCATAATGCGCAGCACGGTCGATTTTCCGGCTCCGTTCAGCCCGAGCAATCCGATCTTGGCGCCCGGAAAAAAGCTCAATGAGATGTCTTTGATGATTTCGCGCTTCGGGGGAACGACTTTGCTCACCCCGATCATGGTGTAGATGTACTGCATGCGGACTCCGGTTGTGCACACTGCCGACGCAGCCGGATGAGGCCGCGCCCGCACAGGGAAAAGGGGACTGCGGATTATCGCTGATTGGGAGAGCCGGGAATAGAGAATGGTGAATTGGGAATCGGGGTGCGCCACTCCGGTTTGCCGTGGTGGATGCGCCCTGCTGGCTTATCCACCCTACCCATCAAGTCTCATGGCTGCTTTCGTAGGGCGGATAAGCGCAGCGCATCCGCCATGCATCTCGCAACAGGTTGCCTCAGAATCGGGACTTGGGAACAGACCCAGCAAAGCGAGTTCGTTCTTTTGCTACTGACGATTCCCGATGCTCGATTCCCGATTCCCGGCCTTGTCAGAGTCTTCCCAACTGCTCGTTCAGGCCGCTCAGCGTGGTGCTGAACTCGGCCAGGCGCCCGCGCTCCTGTTCGACCACGGCGGCGGGGGCATTGGCGACAAAGGTGGCGTTGCCGAGTTTGCCGTTGCACTTGGCGATCTCGCCTTCGATGCGCTTGATCTCGCGGTTCAGGCGCGCCTTCTCGGCCTCGATGTCGATCAGGCCGGCCAGCGGAATCAGCACGCGCAACTCGCCGACGATGGCCGATGCCGAGGCCGGCTCCTGTTGCCCGGCGTCCAGCCAGGCTTGCGATTCGGTGCGGGCGAGGAAGGCGATCTGTTCGGCAAAGCGTTCCACGCGGGTCCG
>CAYOYT010000433.1:0-2678 GCA_964408245.1 uncultured Dongia sp.
TCTGCTCATTCAGATAATACTCGCGCTGGGTCTTCTCCATCTGGCGCTTGACGCGACTGCGGATGCGCTTTTCAACCTGAAGAACGCCGATCTCGCCTTCCATGAAGGCATAAACCTTCTCTAAACGCTCGGCGACCGTTTGGCATTCTAGGATTTCCTGTTTTTCAGGAATCTTCAGGGCAAGATGCGACGCCACCGTGTCCGCAAGCTTCGCCGCATCTTCGATTTGGTTGATCGAGACCAAAACTTCCGGCGGGATCTTTTTATTGAGCTTTATGTACTGCTCAAATTGAGAGACAACCGAACGCGCCAGCGCCTCAATCTCTTTACCTTCGATCGGCGCATCAGTAATCACAGCCGCTTCGGCAACGAAGAATGCTTCATGATCGACAAACTTCGTGATGCGTGCGCGTTGGCCGCCTTCAACCAATACCTTCACGGTGCCATCGGGCAATTTGAGAAGCTGAAGAACCGTGCCGATCGTGCCTACTTCGTAGATATCGCCTGCGCCGGGATCATCCTGCGCGGCGTTCTTCTGAGTAGCTAAGAGGATTTGCTTGTCCTCTTTCATCACGTCTTCGAGGGCGCGCACAGATTTCTCGCGACCGACGAAAAGGGGCACGATCATGTGGGGGAACACCACGATGTCGCGCAAGGGGAGGACTGGGTAATTCTGGGTCTTCGGCGTTGTGTCTGACATGATAGGTTTTTGCGCCTTTCTCGATAAGCAGCAGACTAGCCCTGGGACCTGCGGCCCGCAACCGCGCAACCGCTAGCCTCACTCGTTCAAGCACGGGACAAATAGGCGCACCGTGGCCTCGAACTCTCGGGAAAAAGTACCGCCCTTAGGTTAACAATCTGGTCAATCCTTAACGGGCATTCAAGAGGGAACGCTTTATACAAGTCAGCGCGCTGAATCATGGTTTATTTTCAAAACTAAACGGCATCCACTCAGCGACGCTGCTAAAAAAATACTTTAACTACAATGTGAAATAGCAAGAACTTCACTGTGATATGAAGTTCAGTCGGAGAAAACTACTCAACTCGAGAGCCATAAAGCTGCCGCGCTCGGGCTTCGAATGCGGCCACCATGCGTTTCACTGCCTCATGAAACAGTACGCCGATCAGCTTTTGCAGCACGACGGACTTAAATTCGAATTCGAGGTAGAATCCAACCTGGCATTTGCCATCCCCAATATCGGTGAATGTCCATTGGTTCTTCAAATAGCGGAACGGCCCATCGATAAACTCCACGTCGATTCGCTTTTCCTGCCGCTTCAGCCAGACCTTGCTGGTGAACTTTTCGCGTACCATTTTGAAGCCGATCATGAGATCAGCCAGGACCATATCTGGCCGTGCCTCGCGGATACGGGCACCGATGCACCAGGGAAGGAATTCGGGATATTTGCCGACATCCGCCACCAGGTCAAAAACCTGCTCGGCGCGATACGGAAAAATCCGGTCTTCATTATGAATACGGGCGGTCATATCCGAGCTGGTATCAGCTGGCCGCCGCCAGTTGTGCTTCACGTGCGGCACGAAGACGCTCAAAATCCTCGCCCGCATGATGTGACGAGCGCGTGAGTGGTGACGACGCCACGAGCAAGAAGCCTTTCCCCTGCCCCATGCGCTTCATTTGGCTGAACTCGGCGGGCGTTACGAAGCGATCGACATGATGATGCTTGCGTGTTGGCTGCAGGTATTGGCCGATGGTCATGAAATCGACCTCCGCCGCCCGCAGATCATCCATTACCTGCCCCACTTCATCCATAGTTTCGCCCAAACCCACCATGATGCCCGATTTGGTGAAGAGCGACGGGTTGATTTCCTTCGCGCGGTTCAGAAGACGGAGAGAATTGTAATAGCGCGCGCCTGGACGCACGTTGCGATAGAGACGCGGCACTGTTTCCAGATTGTGATTGAAAACGTCGGGCGCCGCATTGGCAACGATCTCGATCGAACCAGGCTTGCGCAGAAAATCTGGGGTTAGCACCTCGATCGTCGTCGAGGGGGTAAGTGCGCGGATACGCTTGATCGTTTCGGCGAAATGTGTTGCAACCCCATCGTCCAGATCGTCGCGATCGACCGACGTGATGACAATATGCTTCAGCCCCAATGTCGCGCAGGCTTCGGCAACATGAGCTGGCTCATGGGGATCGAGCTTGTCCGGTCGGCCGGTGGCCACATTACAAAAAGCACAGGCACGTGTGCAGACCGAGCCGAGGATCATCACCGTCGCGTGCTTTTGCGACCAGCATTCGCCGATATTGGGACAGGCCGCTTCTTCGCACACCGTATTAAGGCCGAGCCGCCGCATGAGCGTGCGAGTGTTGTTGTATTCTTCCCCGCTCGGCGCCTTAACGCGGATCCAATCCGGCTTGCGCTGGACCGGCGTGTCTGGCCGCTTGGCTTTCTCAGGATGGCGAAGTTCTGGCGTCGTGCTCACGGGCATTTCCCTTCGCGACTATATATGGATCGCCCGGCCATAAGCGGCAAGGACGCTCTCATGCATCATCTCGGAAAGGGTGGGATGCGGGAAGACCGTGTGCATCAGCTCGGTTTCGGTTGTTTCCAGCGTGCGGGCGATAGTATAGCCCTGAATCAGCTCGGTTACCTCGGCGCCGATCATATGGGCAACGAGCAGCTCGCCGGTCTTGGCGTCGAACACGGTCTTAACC
>CAYOYT010000434.1:0-2648 GCA_964408245.1 uncultured Dongia sp.
CGGTGCGGAAACCGACCTCGACCTCGGTCATTATGAGCGCTTCACCGGGATTTCCAGCCGTCGATCGGACAGTGTCACGACAGGGCGTATCTATTCTGAGGTGATTGCTAAAGAGCGCCGCGGCGACTATCTCGGTGCCACGATCCAGGTAATCCCGCATATCACAGACGCCATCAAGGAATGGATCAAGGCCGACATCCAGGACGAGGATTTCGTTCTTTGCGAAATCGGCGGCACCGTCGGCGATATCGAGAGCCTGCCATTTCTGGAGGCGATCCGTCAGTTTGCGAATGAAGTCGGGCCCGAACGCTCGATGTTCGTGCACCTCACGCTGGTCCCCTGGATTCCAGCTGCGGGTGAGCTCAAAACCAAGCCGACCCAGCATTCAGTGAAAGAGCTGCAATCGGTTGGTATTCAGCCGGATATCCTTCTGTGTCGCTGCGACCGTGAGGTACCGTCGGATTCCCGCCGCAAGATCGCCCAGTTCTGCAATGTGCGGCCCTCGGCCGTCATTCAGGCGCTCGACGTAGACACGATCTACGCTGTACCGCAGGCCTATCATGCCGAAGGTTATGACGACGAAGTGTTGCGCCATTTTGATCTGACTGCGCCGGCACCTGACCTCCAAAAATGGGATGCGGTCGTCAACCGCATTCGCCAACCGGAAGGCGAGGTTACCATTGCCATTGTCGGCAAATATACGTCGCTGCTCGATGCGTATAAATCGCTGGCAGAAGCCCTACGACATGGCGGCATCAGCAACCATGCCAAGGTCAATCTCAACTGGATCGACAGCGAAGTCTTTGAGCGCGATGACGCTGTCCAGCATCTGGAAGGCGTGCACGGCATTCTTGTGCCGGGAGGTTTCGGCGAGCGGGGTTCGGAGGGCAAGATTCAGGCGGTGAAGTTCGCTCGTGAGCGCAAGATCCCTTATTTTGGCATCTGCTTCGGCATGCAGATGGCCGTGATCGAGGCATCGCGGCACCTTGCAGGTATCACGAAAGCCGGTTCGACGGAATTCGGCCCTTGCGAGGAGCCCGTCGTCGGGTTGATGACAGAATGGATCCGCGGCAACATGCTGGAGAAGCGCGCTAAAGATAGCGATCTCGGTGGCACAATGCGTCTCGGCGCCTATGAATGCAATTTGAGCGCTAGCTCGCTGGTGTCACAGATCTATGGCAACAAGCTCAGCATCAGCGAACGGCACCGCCATCGCTATGAAGTGAACTATCATTACAAGGAACGGCTGGAACAGGTCGGCCTCAAATTCTCTGGCCTGTCGCCCGACGGCATATTGCCGGAAATCGTCGAAATCCCCGGTCATCCGTGGTTCGTCGGCGTGCAATATCATCCTGAATTGAAGTCGCGCCTGTTCGAGCCGCATCCGCTGTTCGTCTCGTTCATCGAGGCGGCGGTCCATCAATCACGTCTGGTTTGACAGGCTGGTGCTGAAATGACCACGATCCGCGTCGGAAAGATCGATATCGCCAACGAAAAGCCGATGGTGATGATCGGTGGCATGAATGTGCTGGAAGATCGCGATACGGCCTTTCGCGTGGCCCAGGCTTTTTGTGACGCGTCACAACGTCTCGGCATCCCCTATATCTTCAAGGGGTCATATGACAAAGCCAACCGGTCATCTATCCATTCTTTCCGCGGCCCCGGCATGGACGAAGGCTTGAAGCTGCTCGGCGACATCAAGAAGCATTTCGGTGTGCCGGTGCTGACAGATGTGCACACGCAAGAGCAGGCGGCACCGGTCGCAGCAGTGTGTGATATTATTCAGATTCCAGCCTTCCTCGCGCGCCAAACGGATCTGGTTGACGCGATGGCTCGGACCGATGCGGTTATCAATATCAAGAAGCCGCAATTCCTGAGCCCGCCTCAGATGAAGAACATCGTCGAGAAGATTCGGGAATGTGGCAATGAGAAGATCTTGCTCTGCGAGCGTGGGAGTTGCTTCGGCTATGACAATCTCGTGGTCGACATGCTTGGCTTCCGCACAATGAAGTCGGTGAGTGGCAATCTGCCGATCATCTTCGACGCGACGCATGCGCTTCAGATGCGCGATCCGATGGCAGGTGCTTCGGGTGGGCGTCGTGCGCAAGTTGCTGAACTTGCTCGTGCCGGTCTTGGCGTTGGAATTGCCGGGCTGTTCATTGAGGCGCACCCAGATCCTGACAACGCCAAATGCGACGGCCCTTGTGCGTTGCCGCTCGACAAGCTGCCGGCGTTCCTAGAGCAGATGAAGATTCTGGACGATCTCGTCAAGAGCTTTCCGCCGCTCGATATCCACTAAGCTAGATACACCCAATTGCCGCAAGAAATGCGGCTCTCTATGATCCTTGCTATACAAGTGACTGAGGGGGGGTGTCATGGATTTCAAGCTGAGCGCAGCGGATCTCGAGGTTCAGATGCGCGCGCAGGCTTTTAGCGAGCAATACCTTTTTCCCAATGAGATCGCTTGCGACGAGCGCAGGTTGACAAAGGAAAAGCTTGCTGAAATCCGCCGGCAAGTCATCGCGCATAAACTCAACGGCTATATCCACAGCACGGCGGATGGCGGGCAGGGTTATACGCCGATGCAGCAGATTCTCGTGGCGGAGGAAATTGGCAAATCGACCTGCGGTATGTGGACGGTGGTGTGG
>CAYOYT010000435.1:0-2644 GCA_964408245.1 uncultured Dongia sp.
CATTTCAATCAACATCTAGAAGGACAAGGGCGCTTTGGCCGTCGTCTCATCTATGGCGGGCACATCATCAGCCTGGCGCGCGCGTTGAGCTGTAACGGTCTTGCCAATGCGTTCCGGATCGCCGCGATCAATGGCGGCCGCCACGTGAACCCCAGTTTCGCGGGCGACACGATCTATGCCTGGTCGGAAGTTCTGCAGAAGATTGAGCTGCCTGGCCGTAAGGACACAGGTGTCCGAAAGGACATGGGTGCCTTGCGTCTGCGGACGATCGCGACGAAGGATCAACCTTGTGGTGACTTTCCGGGCTCTGACGCTTTGGCGCCAGATTTAAGGGGGAAATACCCCGAAAGCGTCGTCCTGGACCTAGATTATACTGTTTTAATGAAACGACGCGGCTAGACCCGCGACGCTGGCTCCTGGCCTGCTTTCGTTGACGATACGGTAACAATTCAGTATCAAGATAACGCTTCTGCTGCAGTGCAGAAGCGATGGGTTCGCGTCCTGCGAGCCCAACGACCCAGGGAATACGTTGTGACGAACAAGCGGATTCCTCTAGGCAAACCAGCTTGCATTCTGAGCCAAGGATGCAAGGTACCGGACGGGAATTATTATGGCAGAAAGCCAGCCCTCGGGCGTTCAGACGAAGCGCCACCCCAGACCCCTCAGTCCGCATTTACAGATCTATAAGCAGGGGCTCACGGGCGGCACCTCCATCCTTCACCGGATGACTGGCATCGTTCTTTCGGGTGGCATGCTTTATCTGATTTGTTGGTTGGCTGCTGCTGCACACGGCCCGGAGACCTTCGATCGCCTGCAGGATTTCAATGGCAGTGTCATCGGCCGCCTCTTACTGGCGGGCTGGTCTGCGGCCTTCTTTTACCATCTCCTCAACGGCATCCGTCATCTTGCCTGGGATGCGGGTTTCGGCTTCGAATTGCCGACTGCCTTCAAAGGCGCCTATGCCGTCATCACCGGTACGATCCTTCTGACCGTCGCTGCCTGGGTCATCGGCTATTTCCAGATGGGGGCGTTCTGATGGCTGACGGTCCGAATTCGTTGCGTTCGCGTCTCGGCCAGGCGCGCGGCTTAGGCTCCGCCCATGAAGGTGTCCATCACTGGTGGGCGCAGCGCATGAGCGCCTTGGCGCTTATCCCGTTGAGCCTGTGGCTGGTCGCATCCCTCATCTGCATGGCGGGCGCCGATTACGTGTTGGTGAGTCAGTGGCTCGCTAGCCCACTCACCATTGGCGTGCTCAGCCTCACCATTCTAGCAGCGATCTATCATGCCGTGCTGGGGCTGCGGGTGGTTATCGAAGACTATATCCATACCAAGGCAACGAAGCTCATTCTGCTGGTGCTGTTACAGCTCGGCGGATTTGTCCTCGCGGCGGTGGCCCTCGTGTCGCTGTTCGTCGTTGCCTTCGCCGGCTGAGGTTGGCGCTTGAAAGAAGTGACGCATCATGGCTGAGACAGCAAACACCGCTCCTAGAATCAACGGCAATGCTTATCCCTTCGTCGATCACGTTTATGACGTTGTCGTGATCGGTGCCGGCGGTGCGGGTCTTCGCGCCACTTTTGGCATGGCCGAGAAAGGCTTGAAAACAGCCTGTATCTCGAAAGTATATCCAACACGTTCGCACACGGTCGCCGCGCAAGGCGGCATCTCTGCGTCGCTTGGTAATATGGGCCCGGACGATTGGCGCTGGCACATGTACGACACGGTGAAGGGGTCGGACTGGCTGGGCGATCAAGATGCGATCGAGTATATGTGCCGCGAAGCCGTGCCGGCCATCATCGAGCTCGAACATTACGGGGTGCCCTTCAGCCGGACCGAAGCTGGCAAGATCTATCAACGACCCTTCGGCGGTATGACCACAGAATACGGCAAGGGCATTGCGCAGCGTACTTGCGCCGCGGCAGACCGAACTGGCCACGCGATTTTGCACACGCTTTATCAGCAGGCGCTGAAGCATCGTGCGGAATTCTTCGTTGAGTATTTCGCTCTTGATCTCATAATGGATGAAGACGGCGCCTGTGTCGGTGTCGTCGCCTGGAATCTCGATGACGGCACGATTCATCGCTTTCACGCAAAGCTCGTCGTGCTAGCGACTGGCGGTTATGGTCGCGTTTTCTTCTCAGCAACATCCGCCCATACCTGTACCGGCGACGGCAATGCCATGGCACTGCGCGCTGGACTGCCGCTTCAGGACATGGAGTTCATTCAGTTCCACCCAACCGGTATGTATGGCGCTGGTTGCCTGATCACCGAAGGCGTGCGCGGTGAAGGCGGTTATCTCACCAATGCAGAAGGCGAGCGTTTCATGGAACGCTATGCACCTTCGGCGAAGGATCTCGCGTCGCGAGACGTTGTTTCCCGCGCTATGACAATGGAAATCCGCGAAGGCCGCGGCGTGGGCCATCATAAGGACCACATTCATCTCCATATCGAGCATCTCGATCCGAAAATCATCCATGAACGCCTGCCGGGCATCGCCGAGACGGCGCGCATTTTTGCTGGTGTTGATGTCACCCGCGAGCCGATTCCGGTGCTGCCGACCTGCCACTATAACATGGGCGGCGTGCCGACGAATTACCGCACCGAAGTTGTGACGAAGAAGGATGGCAATCCCGATGCGGTGGTGCCG
>CAYOYT010000436.1:0-291 GCA_964408245.1 uncultured Dongia sp.
ATCGGCCTTGCCGGGGCCGATCGCGACATCTGGCTCAATGACAACGCGCAGCCGGGGTCCTGATAGGCGTGCCTTAGGAGTAGTCGCTTTCGGCATGGGCCTATTCCGCCGCGCGCGCCAGAGCGATCGGCGAACCTCTTAAGCTATACCGAGCGAAATCGAACCGGCCAATAAGCCGCGCCTTTTCTGGCCGCGCGAAATCAAGTTCGTCCAGCATACCGGCATAAAGACCGATGCGGCGCTTCTCTCTCTCCGTCAAGGCCTTACGGTATTGCACCCGTCGCTCGTAAG
>CAYOYT010000436.1:301-2642 GCA_964408245.1 uncultured Dongia sp.
GACGGCCACAAAGGTAAAGGGCTGCGGATTCTGGGTGTTCATGAACTGGCTCCGGCTGGTCCGGCTATCAGTCTTAGACAATGCCGGTGGCAGTGACAATGTTCGGCTAAGAGTCCGTTTGAGGATGTATCAGCGGTGGTATCATGCCGACGGGACTTCTTCCTCTTGATCTTCACTGAACCGGCTACGCTCTCGCATGATGGCAAGGGCCTTCAATGCGATAGGCCGAATGCGCTCCGGCCAGCCTGCTGCAATGAATTCATCTGCGGTCATATTGCCTAGCGTAGCGTCACAGGCATCATCAAGAATGCGGCTGACTTGAAAGAGCAAGCTCCTTTCCTCGGTTGTGATCGTACAATTGGGGTGCATTTCACCGTCGTCGCGATGTGGAATTACGTCGTAAAAGCTCTCAAAGTATTCTGCTGGTCCCAACCGACGAACGCCGTCGTCGCCATCGGCCAAGATCGCAAGGGCCTCCATGATCCCACTGCGGACGCTCTGATCAATTACGCGCGCTGAGGGTTGTTCTTCCATATGATCTCCGGTTCCAACAAACCCATTCAGATGAAACGGCGAAGCAGATTGCTCGCCATGGCAAGACGCACCACCTCTTTCGATACCTCGAGGCGCTTCTCATAGTCGCGCACAAGTCTACGCCAGCTCGAAGGAGACTCCACACCGCTATTTTCAAAGACCCGGCGGCAACGTCGCAGCAATCGCCTGTCCCCATGCCGTTTCCTCCATGCGCTGTGCCACCAAGGCGATATCGGGCGACAGAAAGCGGTCCTTGTTGTAGGGCCGGATCTCGCTACGCAGGGCCGCGTAAGCAGCTTCGGTGCCGCGACCGCGTTTAAGGCCGGGGTAAAACTCCATCGCTTGCGCGGCTAACATATACTCGATGGCGAGGATATAGCGCGTGTTGGCAACGATCTGCAGGCATTTGAGTGCCGCCGGCGTACCGAGGCTCAGGTGATCTTCTTGCTGCGCCGAGGTGATGTAATTATCGGTTACCATCGGTTGGGCGAGCAGCTTATTTTCCGCGACAAGCGATGCAGCCGTGTATTGTGCGATCATCATGCCGGAATTGACGCCACCTTCCGCCACAAGGAAAGCCGGCAGCGTGCTCACCGCTGGATTGATGAGGCGATCGAGACGACGTTCAGCAACCGAGCCAAGCTCCGCCACTGCTATGCCGAGCAGATCCATCGCCATACTAAGGGACTGGCCATGCGGGTGTGCATTGGAGATGACGCGATAGTCGTCGGACGTACCGATCACCAACGGATTGTCAGTCGCGGAAATGAGTTCTGTTTCGATCTGCCGCCGCACATGGTCCATCTGGTCGCGGGTCGCCCCATGGATCTGCGGGATGGAGCGGATGGAAAGCGCATCTTGTGTGCGGAAACCCTTATGCTTTTCCGTCATCTCGCTGTCGGCGAGTAAAGCGCGCAACCTTTTGCCAACATGAAGCACGCCAGGATAGGGCTTGAGCGCCAGCAGCGCTTCGTCATAGGCCGCGATCTGGCCCTTCAACGCCTCGAAGCTTAGGGCCCCGGTCACGTCCGCCCAATCGGCGATCGGCTCGGCCTCGGCGAGGGCAAGACAGGCAAGACCGGTGAGGCAACGCGTGCCGTTGACGAGGCAGAGGCCGTCTTTCGCCCCCAATGTCACGGCCGAGAGACCGGCGGTAGCGAGCGCCTCCGCCGCTGACATACGCCTGCCCGCCATCGTGACGTCGCCCATGCCGATGAGCGCAAGACCGATATGAGCACCATGAACGATGTAACCCACCGAGCCCTGCGACGGAACGATCGGTGTAATACCGTCATTGAGAAGCGCTACGAGCTGGATCACGACGGCGGCGCTAACGCCTGATTTCCCGTGGCACAAATCGTTAACGAGCGACACCATGATGGCGCGCGTCGCCGTCTCGGAAAGTGGCGCACCCACGCCGCAAGCATGACTCATAAGCGTGTTACGCGAAAGTTCGGCCTGCTGTGCGCCGCTTAGGACGATCTCACTCAGCGCCCCAAGACCGGTGTTGATGCCATAGGCCCGTTCGCCACTGACAATGATTCTCTCAACGATTGCCCGACCATTGGCCAGCTGTGCCATGGCGTCGGCGCCAAGGCTGAGTTCCGCCTCGCCTTTCGCCACCGTCACCAATTGCCGATAGGTTAGTGCTGCCCCATCGCGCTCGATCCTGTGCATTGCCGTCATTCCCACATCTTCCTTCTACTTGTATATACAAGTATAAATGATCGGACAAGGAAGCGACCAATGATCTTTTATCAACGCGCGATGCGTCGATGTACTTTAACACGCGGGGAAGACAGAACCG
>CAYOYT010000437.1:0-2639 GCA_964408245.1 uncultured Dongia sp.
CCCCTGGGCCATGTACCGGGCGGGCACGCCACAGATGGCACGCGGCGCGACTTTCTCTTTCTAACGGCTGCATCGGTGACCGCCTTCGGTGCGGGTTCCGCCGTGTGGCCGTTTGTGAGCTCGATGAATCCATCGAAGGATGTGCTGGCATTGTCCTCGATTGAGGTCGATGTCGGCCAGGTGGCGGAAGGTCAGGCGATCACGGTGAAGTGGCGCGGCAAGCCGGTCTTCATCCGCCATCGCACCGCGGCCGAGATTGACCAGGCCAAGAAAGATGACGGCGCGGAAATGAAAGATCCGCAGGCCGATGAGAAGCGCGCGATCAAGCCAGAATTCTTGGTTCTGGTCGGCGTCTGCACCCATCTCGGCTGTGTGCCGTTGGGGCAGAAAGATGCCGAGCCGAAGGGTGAGTTCGGCGGCTGGTACTGCCCCTGCCATGGCTCGCAATACGACACCTCCGGCCGTATCCGCAAAGGCCCAGCACCGATCAATCTGGAAGTTCCAGCCTACCAGTATGTCGGCGATACCGTCGTGAAGATCGGCTGAGGGAGCGGGATAGCATGAGCGCCAAATTTAGAAACCCCGTTATCCGCTGGATCGATCACCGCCTGCCGGTGTTCTCGTTCCTTCATCACGAAGCCAACGAATACCCAACGCCGAAAAACCTCAGCTACTGGTGGAATTTCGGCAGCCTGGCCGGCTTTATGCTGGTGGTCATGATGGCCTCGGGCATTTTCCTGGCCATGCAATACACACCGCATGTCGACCTTGCCTTTAATTCGGTCGAGCGCATCATGCGCGACGTCAATTATGGCTGGCTGATGCGCTACATCCACATGAACGGCGCATCGATGTTCTTCATCGTCGTCTATGTGCACATGTTCCGCGGTCTCTATTTCGGATCTTATAAAGCACCGCGCGAATTGCTGTGGCAGATCGGCGTTGTCATTCTGCTCCTTATGATGGCAACCGCTTTCATGGGCTATGTGTTGCCTTGGGGCCAGATGAGCTTCTGGGGTGCGACCGTCATCACCAATCTGTTCTCGGCCCTGCCGGTTGTGGGCAAGCATATCGTGACGCTGCTCTGGGGTGGCTTCTCGGTCGATAACCCGACCCTCAATCGCTTCTTCGCATTGCACTACTTGCTGCCCTTCGTGCTGCTGGGCGTTGTTATTCTGCATATCGTGGCATTGCACCGCTTTGGATCGAACAACCCGATTGGCATCGATACCAAGGGCCCGCAGGACACGATCCCGTTCCATCCCTATTACACAGCGAAAGATCTGTTCGGCCTGGGCGTGTTTATGATCTTCTACGCGTACTGGATCTTCTACGCGCCGGTGACGCTGGGCGATCCGGTGAACTTCGTGCCCGCTAATCCGCTCTCGACGCCCGAACACATCGTCCCTGAATGGTACTTCCTACCGTTCTATGCGATTCTGCGATCGATCCCGGACAAGCTTCTTGGCGTTATCGCGATGTTCGCCTCGATCTTGGTGCTCCTCGTTCTGCCGTGGCTCGATCGCTCGCCAGTTCGCTCTGGCCGCTATCGCCCCGTGTTCAAGTGGTTCTTCTGGATGCTGGTGTTCGATTGCGCGATTCTCACAATCTGCGGCAAGAACCCGCCTGATTGGCTCTGGTCGCCGCTCTCGTTCTCGATCGGCCCAGATGAAGGCCAAGCCGGCATTAGCATCATCGCTATGGGTCAGCTGGCCACGACCTATTACTTCGGCTACTTCCTGCTGATCTTGCCGTTGCTCTCGATCTTCGAGAAGACGCTGCCGGTTCCGCTGTCGATTTCTCGCCCGGTTCTGGGCAGCGGCGGCGCGCATGCCGCCATCGCTTCAGGCTCAGCCAAGAAGATGGAGAAGCTCTGATGGGCGCCAAGACTTTGCTCCTCAAGGGCATCACCGCACTGGTCGGTGTGACCGCAGTGCTCTTCATCGCGGCGACCCCGCATCATGGCGTGCATGTCGAAAAGGAAGACTGGTCGTTCCAGGGCTTCTTCGGAAAATTCGACCAGGCGCAGCTGCATCGCGGCTTTCAAGTTTATAAGGATGTCTGCGCCGCCTGCCATTCGATGAATCTGCTCTCCTATCGCAACCTGCAGGAGATCGGCTTTTCGGAAGCGCAGGTAAAGGAAATCGCCGCTGGTGTCACTGTCATGGATGGCCCGAACGATGCCGGCGAAATGTTTGAGCGCCCGGGCAAGCCGTCTGATCGCTTCCATGCGCCGTTCCCGAACGAACAAGCGGCGCGCGCGGCCAATAACGGCGCGCTGCCGCCGGACTTCTCGCTCATCGCCCGCAGTCGTGCCGGTGCGGGTTTCGGTGCCTATGAAGGTGCCGATTATATCCACGGCGTGTTGGTCGGCTATCGCGAGCCGACGGCTGAGGAAAAGGCCAAGATGCCGGAAGGCATGTATTTCAACGAAGGCTTCATCGGCCATCACATCGCTATGCCGCCGCCCTTGTCCGAAGGTGTGGTGAGCTATGAGGATGGAACCACTGCGACAGTCGAGCAGATGTCGCGCGACGTTTCAGTGTTTCTCACTTGGGCGGGTGAGCCCAATTACGAGAACCGCATCCGAACCGGTCTCAAAGCCATGCTGTTTCTCGTTGTCTTGACGCTCGTCGCGT
>CAYOYT010000438.1:0-2631 GCA_964408245.1 uncultured Dongia sp.
AGATGACGCGGATCGAGCGCGTATGCGGTGACCAATAGAGTTTCATACTAACCTTCCTCTTTGTACCGAATAGACAACAAAACATCCAGGCGTGCCCAGAGCAAGCCATGCGCGAAAATGCGGAGATTATACGGACGCTCGGCTTACCTTTGTCGCCCGCGCTGACGTGACTAGGTCGAGCAATGAGATGAAGCAAAAGCAATAAGACTGATCCTACTGTTCTCCAGGTAAGGCACACCATTCGACCGCCACAAACTGAGGCGCCCGTACTGCTAAAGCCACGTGCGTGCCGGGAGAAGAAATCCGATGCGTAAGATGCCAATCCTGCCAGCGCCAGTCGCCGATAGCGGGGCCGGTCTCGACGCGGTCTTGCCCATCAGTTGCTTGGGCGAGCCCTAAACCTTCGGCTTTCGAGATCGCCTCCCGCAATGTCCAAATGCGATAGAATCCGACTGGACCTTCTTTGGCTGCCCGACGGGCCTCTGCCGGTCCAAAGCCAAAAGCGGCGATGGCGTCGAAGGCTCGGCCCGCCTGCGCGGTTTCAAGGTCAATTCCCAACGGGCCAGCCATAGTTGCGGCACAGGCTAGACTTGCTTTGCTATGGCTGAGTGACACGAAGATGTCTGGTCGTCCGACCACGATCGGCCGTCCAGACGGCTCTGCCGCAATTTCGAAATTTTTATTAGGTTGTCCCGATACAAATTTAATACATTGTAAAATAACATTTTTAGCTACAAGACTCTGTCTTTGCCGTTCAATGTTGCTGAGGATGGTGAAATAAACTGCGGGGCGCAAGATATCGCTCTTGTTTGGTGTCAGCCGGGCCTATAACAACCTTCAAGTGATCTAACGCCGTCAACTAATTTTTTCCCGCTTGTTCGGGATTTGCTGCAAGTCATGATCGACAGGGAAGCACCTCGTCAACCATCTCGCCATAGCCTGACATTTCGGGTCCGCGACTGGTTTGCTTGGTCGCCGGAGCGGGAAACGCGCAGCGCATGGCAAAACTGGGCCGGTGAGGGGGATCTTGCTAGCGACGATACGGTGATGCCAGCCCTTCCTATGATGTTGAGACGACGCCTGACATTGATCGGACATAAAGCGCTGGGTACAGCGCTGGCTTGCCATGGCGCTCAAGACGCACGCTACATTTTGGCCTCTCGCCACGGCGAATTCGACCGAACGGTCGCCATATTGATCTCACTGGCGCGGCACGAACAGCCGTCGCCGGCGGAGTTCAGTATGTCGGTGCATCATGGATTGGCTGGGCTGCTCTCTATTCACACTGGAAACAAGGCCGGTCATACGGCTGTCGCCGGCTCGATGGACAGTTTTGGCTACGGCTTGATTGAAGCGGCTGCCTGCCTTAGCGAGGACCCTACGAAACAGGTCCTGCTGTTCTATTTCGATGCGCCGCTACCGGAGAGTTATAGTCCATTTCGCCCGGAAGCAGAAGCGAGCTTGCCTTTGGCTTTGGCGATGACATTGGTCTCATATGGCGACGACGTCATAACGGTTTCCGCGAGCGTTGCCGATCCGGCTGAAGAAGACGGATCGGAGAGTTTGCCGCTATCCTTCCTGCGCTTTCTTTTGGGAAAGCACCCGCAGGCGGCCGTGCGAGGTGGGCGCATGGTATGGCGGTGGCATCGTGCTTAACCGCATCAATTACTTCTGGCGCTTGATTGGTACGGGCTTTGCCTTCGCGACGTTCTTCGGCGGTGGATTTCTGCTGGCAGTCACTGTCTTTCCGCTCATTGCCTTGCTGAAGCGAGATCCCGTCCGACGCGTACGCGTGACCCAGGCAGTCATTCATCGCACCTTCCGCTTCTTTGTCCGCATGCTCGAGTTACTAGGGATCATCCGGCTGGAAGTGCGGGGGCTCGAGACATTGCGAGACGGTGAGGGACGAATGATCATCGCTAATCACCCGACCTTGCTTGATGTCGTAATCCTGATGTCGCTCATCCCGCATGTGCAATGCATCGTAAAGGCTGAGCTATGGCGTCATCGCTATCTCGGGGGCGTTATGCGGTGGGCGGGATATATACGCAACGACCTGGAGCCGGAGGCTCTCTTAGATGAGTGCCAGGCGGCGATGGCGGCCGGCAAGGACCTGATCATCTTCCCCGAAGGCACCCGATCCAGACCCGGAGAAAGCCTGCAGTTTAGGAGAGGATTTGCTAATATTGCTCTTTTGGCGGCAGCGCAGATACAGCTTGTCACGATCGACTGTCAGCCTCTGATGTTAAGTAAGGGCGATCCTTGGTGGAAAATTCCGACCAGACGATCCCATTTTCGGATTCTAGTCGGGGATCGGCTGGACGCCGCTAGCACCCTTGGCTATGAATACCGCTCACTGGCAACGCGGCATCTTGTACGTCTCCTGCAGACTTATTTTACACAACAATTGGAGCTCGGGTAACGGCGTATGGACAATCTCGAATACGACATCAAGGCTCTGATCATCGATGCACTGAAGCTCGAGGATGTTCAGCCGGAAGATATTGACAATGAAGAGATGCTCTTCGGCAGCGGACTAGGGCTAGATTCCATCGACGCCCTGGAACTCGGTGTTGCCTTGCGTCGTCGCTACGGCCTCAAAATTGAAACGCTTACCGACGAGGTCAAAGC
>CAYOYT010000439.1:0-2628 GCA_964408245.1 uncultured Dongia sp.
GTTGGGGATCGCGCTTGTTGCCCATTTGCCCGCCGCCAATATTTGGCCAATCCTCGCTTTTCTTGTTCTGCTCGGTGTCGGCCGTGCGTTTCTGGCGCCTGCCTCTCGTGCCCTCGCCCCCACCCTGGTGACACGCGACGAGATCGGGGCCGCCGTTTCGTGCTCAACGGCGACCTGGCAATTTTGCAGCATCGCGGGCCCAGCTCTGGGCGGTCTCCTTTATGGAGTTTCGCCCGACATCGCCTATGGCACGGCACTTGTGATGGTCTTCTTTGCTGGTTTCGCGTCGCTCTTTATCCGCCCGGCGCCGCAGAAGCCGACACAAGAGGAAAGTATGATGGACGCCCTGCTGGCGGGCTTGCGCTACATGAGGGCGGAAAAAATCGTGCTGGGTGCCACGACACTCGATCTCTTTGCCGTGCTGCTTGGCACGACGGTTGGCCTCTTACCGATCTTCGCCAAGGACATTCTATTGGCCAACGCATTCGAACTTGGCGTGCTGCGATCAGCGATCGGCATCGGCGCGCTCGCCATGGCGTTGTTTCTCGCTATCTTTCCGGTACGGCGCAAGGCTGGGCCGATCATGTTTACAACTGTCGCTGTCTTCGGTCTCGGAACCTTGGTCTTCGGCCTCTCGCATTCGCTGATACTCTCTGTTGCCGCTCTCATCGTCATGGGTGCCAGCGACATGATCAGCGTCTATATCCGCGAAGTCCTGCTACAGCTCTGGACGCCGGATTCACTGCGTGGCCGGGTAACCGCGGTCAATTCCGTTGCCGTCTCCGCCTCTAACGAGCTTGGCACCTTCCGCGCCGGAGTTTCGGCCGATATCTTCGGTCCGGTGATCGCCACGGTCCTCGGCGGCATCTGCACGCTCGGCGTCACCTTGATGTGGATGTATCTCTTTCCCAAGCTCCGGACGGCCGATCACTTGTCGGGCGTCGAGGGAAATGAGCTGAAGGAAAGCTGAGCAAATTGCTGCTTACGCCGCCTTAGATCGACTAGCGAACATCTCGGTAAGTTTCACAGCTTGGGCCAAGCGCTTATCCAGCTCAGCCATGGTTTTCGTGAGGTCGGCGCTGTCGTCGCGACGCCAGGCATGAAGACCGGCAAGATAGATGCCGATAAGCCCCTGCAATCGGATAAGGCCCTTGATGCCCGAGGTACTGATGCCCGCTGTCTCTAGCGTCAGGCTCAGTGAACGACGCAGTTGCTTGGTGAGGCATGCCGCCTCGAACGGCGTCTGCGGCAGTTCATGCAGGAGCGTTAAATACGCGTCGCGGTTCTGTTGCAGCCGGTCGAAGCGCCGCATCAGCAGATCGAAAACGCGATCTTTTGCTGACCCATCGAGTGGGTCGCTGGTCAGCGAACCAAGGATTTCCTCATCGGCTGCTCGCGCGAGTCCAAGAAGAATAGCCGCTTTGGTGGGATAGGTGGCATGGGCAATGGCCATGTCGAGGCCAGCTTGCGCGGCAATTTCGGCCAAAGAGAGATCGCGCCAGCCTTGCGTAGCCACGAGATGCAGCAGGGCCATCCGCAACGCCGCCGGCGGATTGTTCGGCCGCGCGCGCTCTTTGCCAAGACGTCGCTTTGCCGACGTCTTCTTCTCCTCCGCTGCCCGCTTTGCCATGGTCGCCTCCGACAATTAGTCGCAATTCACCAATAATATAGACTTTAGAATGATACCGACAAGCGACGGCACTTTCCCCGATCGACACTCAGTCAGACAATGCCACGGGGCCAATATCGTTAAAAACGTCGCCTGGCCCTGGATTTTCCCTAAAAGTCTCACCGCCGAAATGCGTCATAACGCCCCAGACGGCGTTCAATGCTGTCTGCACGGCGCCTTCCACCCAAGCCGGGATCCAGGCGACATCGTCGCCGGCGAGGAAGATGCCGCGCTCTGCGGGTGGCATATTTCGCTGCATGAAATGGCCGAACATACGGTGGTTGTAGCGATAATGGCCAGGCAGCGCACCTTTGAAGGCGCCGAGGAAATGCGGGTCGGCTTCCCACGACACGGTAATCGGATCGCCAATGATATGTTGGGCGATGTCTACCTTGGGGTAGATCTTCGAGAGCGCCGACAAGGCAAGCTCTACGCGCCGCTCAACAGGAAGCGGCAGCATTTTCAGGGCGTCGGACATCCAACTATAAGTGAGACAGATGACACCAGGCTTATTGGGTCCGTTATCGAACAGATAGGTGCCGCGTGTCAGGCGGTCAGTCAGCGTCATGCTCATGACGTCACGGCCTGTCACTGGGTCCTTGTCTTTCCAAAACGGTCGGTCGACCATCACGAAGGTTTTCGAGGATTGCATGTAACGCGTACGGTCAAGCGCCATCCAAATCTTGTGCGAGAAGATCGATTCGTCGGTATCGATGCTGGTCGTGAGCAACCAGGACTGGCAGGTTGCGACGATCGCAGCGTAGCGCTTCGTACGGCCCCAGCGATCGACGACATCGAAATCACCGTCGGTGCGGCGCCGAATCTGGGTCGCCCCTGGCAAAGGCGCTCCGCCATGCAAGCTTGCCAGCGACGTACCCTTGGGCCAATGCTGTAACCTATCCGGCTGCCGTCGCCAGATCCCTTGCGGCACTTTTTCGACGCCACCCACAATATAGCGT
>CAYOYT010000440.1:0-1597 GCA_964408245.1 uncultured Dongia sp.
CGAGAGCCAGAAAGTGCGCGGCCTATGGTACGCGGTCGGCATCTGGGTCAAGGACGGTCCAGGCATGGGCAAGCTCATCGCCGATTGGATGACAAACGGCCGGACCGAGATTGATCACAACCGCATCGACTACGCCCGTTTCTATCCGCATATGTTGGAAGAGAAGTTCATTGAGGGTCGTTGCGGCGAGGCCGCGCGCAAGATCTACAACCCAGCTGTCCATCCGCGTGAGCCCTATGACACCGGCCGCAATGTCCGCCGCTCACCATTTTACGAGCGCGAGAAAGAATTGGGGGGCTATTTCATGGAACTCGGTGGCTGGGAACGTGCACATGGCTACAAGGCCAATGAGCACCTCCTGGAAAAATACGGCAACCGCGTGCCCGTGCGCCAAAACGAGTGGGACAATCGCCATTTTTGGCGCGTCTCCAATGCCGAGCATCTCGCTATGAGCGAGAATTGCGGCATCGTCAACTTGTCTCACTTCTATATGTTCGACGTCGAAGGTCCAGACCATGTCGAGCTGATGGAATGGATTTGCGCCGCTAAGATCGGCAGTGACGCCAATATTGGAAAGGGTATTTACACGCACTTCCTCGATGATGAGGGGATGGTGCGTGCAGATTTAACCGTTATCCGCATGCCGGACCGCATCCGCGTCATCGACGGTGCCGACGCCGGTCCACGCGATTTTCACTATATCCGCCGCATGGCTGAGGATAAGGGCTACAACGTCAAGGTAACTGACGTCGCCACGGAATACGTGACCATCGGCATCTGGGGTCCGAATGCGCGTGTGACCCTACAGAAGGTCGTGGAAGATCCGGCAGGCCTGGAACCTGCCGCCTTCCCCTTCGCCGCGATCAGGCAAATTAGGATCGGCGGTAAGAACGTAACTGCCTTCCGCATCTCTTATGTCGGCGAGCAAGGCTGGGAACTTCATATGAAATATGAAGACGGCCTTGCCGTCTGGGATGCCCTGCGTTCAACCGGCGTCATGGCCTTTGGCGTGGAGACCTACGCCAACAGCCGTCGCATGGAAAAGAGCTTGCGACTGCAAAATGCTGATCTCTTGACTGAGTATAATCTGATCGAGAGTGATCTGCAGCGCCCTAAGGTCAAGGAAGCCGATTTCCGCGGCAAAGCGAAGCATCTCGAGCACCGCGCGCGCGCCAACCAGCCGGCTATGCTTTGCACTCTGGTGATGACCGACAACAAGGACAGCAAGGGTATCGCCCGCTATCCCGTCGGCATTATGCCGGTAATGGACCCCGAGACGAAGGAAACACTGGTCGATGAACTCGGCCGTCGCTCTTTCACCACCTCGGTCGCCTACGGGCCCACGATCGGCAAGAATATCGCCCTAGCCTATCTCCCCTGGTCGCATGCCCAAGTCGGCTGCAAACTCATCGTCGAGTATTTCGGCGAGCATTATCCAGTGGAAGTTGCGGGCGTAGGCTACAAGCCACTATACGACCCCGAAAACCTGAAGCCTCGCACCTGATCGAGGGTGTCAGTCTGGCTCACAACGAAACGCCCCAATGGAAAGATTGGGGCGTTTTTCTTTCATCCGGCGCTTGCCGCGTGGAATGACGCT
>CAYOYT010000440.1:1607-2621 GCA_964408245.1 uncultured Dongia sp.
AGAAACTCGTCGATAGTCGGCGGACGTGGCATTAGCCAGCACTCAATTATCCTGGCGCGACCGAAATTTGGGATCTCAGTCCAATATTTCGACTTGCACCTGCGACTCGTTCGCAATATTGATGATAAAAGTCAGCTATCGAGCTAACACCGTATTGCGGTGACGATTAGCGGCAGATGATTGATATTCTGTTGTTTTCCGGTTAGACAGCGCGCATCCACTGTTAATGCTGCAATGCAAAAATAAGCCGTTCACATAACTAGCGGCATGCTGATTTGGTGAAGAAAAAAGATCATGAGCAACCTGTTGCAAGCGGAAGTCACCGACGTTCACCACTGGACGGATCGCTTATTCACTTTCAAGACCACCCGAGATCCTGCATTTCGCTTTGCCAGCGGTCAGTTCACGATGATCGGCCTCGAGATCAACGGCAAGCCTCTGCTACGCGCTTATTCGATCGCCAGCGCCGCTTATGAGGATATGCTGGAATTTCTCAGCATTAAGGTGCCGGATGGCCCCCTCACCTCGCGCCTTCAACATTTAAAGACAGGCGACAAGATTTTGATCGGCCGCAAGGCCACTGGTACCCTTCTCCCGACCAATCTGCTGCCTGGCAAGCATCTCTATTTACTCGGCACTGGCACGGGCCTCGCCCCTTTCATGAGCTTGGTGAAGGATCCCGAGGTTTATGATCACTATCAAAAGATCATTTTGGTTCACGGTGTGCGCCATGCAAACGAACTTGCATACGTAGATTTTTTGGAAAAAGAATTGCCACAGCACGAACTTATGGGCGAGCTTGTGCGTGAAAAGCTCATCTACTATCCGACCGTGACGCGCGAACCCTTCAAGCATAATGGCCGCATCACGCATCTCATTGAGAACGGCAAACTATGCGATGATATTGGTCTGCCACAGCTCAACTCGCAGGCCGACCGAGTTATGTTGTGCGGCTCGCCCGCCATGCTGACCGATTTGCGCCCCATCTTCGAAACGCGCGGTTTCGCCGAAGGT
>CAYOYT010000441.1:0-2616 GCA_964408245.1 uncultured Dongia sp.
AGATATTTCCGAGAAGACTGTCTTGGACGCCGAAGGCATCAGAGCTGACACCGAGCGTAAGATAGCTCAGCTTCCTGGTAAAACTCTCTGTGTGGGGCAGAAGGATGTCCTGCAGGAGATGAATTTTAGGCGCCCAAAAGGTCAGCCTCCAGTCCGGAAAGCTCATTTCAACTCTTTACGCGGTTTAGACGCTTACAAAGACTACGACAGCATAGCTATCGTCGGACGTATTCTTCCTCCTCCATATGCGATGGAAGGCATTGCTCGGGCCCTGTGGGCGACTGATTCACTACCTATCCAGACTGTTGAAAACTACTTCTATGAGACAGTCATAGTAGTCACTAGAGATGGAAAAAAGGTGTCAATCGAGGAGCCTCGACACCCAGATTCCAGAGTGAATGCAATTCTACAACAGAGTCTCAAGGCAGAGATTCTGCAGGCTATAGATCGTTTGCGGCTAATCCATAGCGACAGACTGAAGAACGTACTTATCGTGAATGAGTTGGCACTCGATCTCGTGGTGGACCAGGTCGAGGAATTCCGCCATTGGCGCGCTGGTGGCACTCGCTTAGAGCGGGCACTCGAAACTATGGATGTGATCCCTCTGACGCCCGCCAAGCTGGTTGAGGTTGCCCCCCATATCTTTGAGAGCATTCGTACTGCAGAGCGTGAATTGGCTACTCTCAATGAAGCGGATTTTAATACCGCCAATTTCCAAGGAGATAATACTCTATTGGAGTTTGGCGGTATTAAAATCGGACATAATTTTCATGAATTTCAATTAGTTAGCTATCGCACCCCCGGTCAAAGAGGACGTGATAGTCGCGCGCTTGTTCGCGCTGGTATTCAGGATGTTCCAAGTGCGCTTGCAGCATACGTTGGGCCTATTTCAGCCATTAAAGTTCCTAATCAGTCGCCCATTGAAGCCGAGAAAGATTTGCCGGCACGGGTAACAGGAGATTTGGCGGAGCGCGTCGCCTTTCTAGTGATTGAAGGCGGGTTAAGTGAAAACGGTGCCCTAGCAGTTATCAGACAAGAATCCCGCGCCCTAGGGCCATGAGACTTATTGTTGAGTTAATACAACCAATTCATGTTATAGTTAAATTGAAACCATTTATGGGAATTATTAATTATGTCTAGGATAAAAGGCAAATCACTACAATCCCTTACGACTTCCACCAGTCAAATTACTGCTTCAGTAGGTGAAGGTTCGGCACCCCGCGGAGCCAAGATCGAATACGAAGACCGCGGTAATGGAAACATTGGGATTATAACGGCCGCAACTGATGAGGTCATGGTTCAGACCTTCGGCACTACAAACAAAGACTTTGCGTCTTGCCTGGTGGGTACTCTTGTTGCAACGGCACTGGATGAGTTTGGGAGGCCTGCTAAGTCTGCCGACCCGGTTAATGCGGCACTTGGGATGATGGCAGGAATGGCCCCTAGAGACCCCGTAGAGGCCATGCTCCTGCAGCAAATGAATCTGTCACATCAGATGGCTAATCGCTGCGCACGGCGGTCCACCGGGGATCTATCCCTTGCTGAGGCGCAATATTGGACAAATTCTGCCCTTAGATGGTCGCGAGCCTTCGCTACCCACGCTG
This sequence comes from uncultured Dongia sp., assembly GCA_964408245.1. GTDB lineage: Bacteria > Pseudomonadota > Alphaproteobacteria > Dongiales > Dongiaceae > Dongia. The sequence goes on from CAYOYT010000441.1 coordinate 1,605, forward strand.
AAACATTCAAGAAGCTTCGTAGCGACGGCCATCAGAGAGTGACTGTCGTTAATGAGCACCGCCACATCCATATGACGGCCTCCCAGGCACAAGCTGCTGCTCTGGCGGGGGATGGGATGATCGAGCAGATCGGAGAACAACCCCATGGAAAGTAAGATGGCCATGCATACGTCTCCCCGCTGTGAGGCGCGCTCGAAGCGCTCAGGGCAAACCTGCCGCTGCCCGGCGATACAGGGGAAGACCAAATGCAGAATGCACGGCGGGAAAGGAAGCGGCGCTCCAATAGGCAACCAGAACGCCTGGAAGCACGGTGATGCTTCTACAGCTGTGTTAGAGGAGCGGCGTATGATGCGGGCCCTGTTTAGAGAGCTAGCGGAAGTTGATGATCAAATAGATAAGCTTATAAAAGCATAGCTGCGACTTAAAGTTCACCTGGGAGGCAATATGCGATTCTTCTTCCTCGCGTTCTTGCTCTTAACATCTACATTTCCTGCCGCCGCCCAAACTATCGAAGAAGCAGACAATGCTTTGGCGAGAGCAGATTACAAGGAGGCGCGCGAGATTTTAACTACGCTGTCTGAGAGAGGCAGTGGCCTTGCGCAGGCCAAGCTAGGTTTAATGCACCAGCTTGGAAATGGAGTTGCGAAGGATGTAGTTCGAGCAGCTTTGTGGTATCGCCTGGCGGCTGACCAAGGCAATGATGTAGGCCAGAGTTTATTGGGCGTCGCGTATGAATACGGCGACGGTGTTCCTCAAAATTTCGAGGAAGCTGCAAAATGGTACAAACTCGCTGCCGATCAGGGAGAGGTTGTAGCTCAAACCCGCCTCGGGCTTTTGTACTCAGACGGTAAGGGAGTAGAGAAAAATCTGGGCGAAGCAGCACGCCTGTACGAAGCTGCCGCCTCCAAATCCCACGCGCATGCCCAGTCTCTATTGGCCGCAATGTACTACGACGGCATCCATTTCAAGCGAGATTATGGAAAAGCACTTGAGTTGTGGACCAAAGTAGCAG
>CAYOYT010000442.1:0-2595 GCA_964408245.1 uncultured Dongia sp.
GCTATAGAATGCGGCGAAAATCCCTTCTATCGGCCTTATACGGGTGTGTGAAGTCCGGCTGGGATTTAGTTCGTGTCTTGGAGAAAGCAATGTTTGCGAATGAATGGCTGACTTTTCTCGCTGTTGCCGCCGTACTGTGCGCTGGCTGGGCGTATTATTTTTTCCGCACCGGCGTGCCGACTTTTCCTTCCATGCCGGTAGCGCGAGATAAGATCATTGCCTTGCTGCGTGCGGACATGAAGGCGCAACCGGCGGATCGCCCCTACGTGATCTACGATCTCGGTTCGGGCAGCGGTCAGCTTAGCTGGCATGTCGCTCGCGCGATTCCCGAAGCCAAGGTTATCGGTATCGAGCTGTCATTTACGCCTTGGCTGCGTTCCGTCATCTGGCAGAAGTTGAGCGGGCAACAAAATCTACGCTATTTGCGTGTCAGCTTTTGGGAACATGACGTCAGCGATGCTAGCGCTGTTCTGACCTATCTTATGGAAGCCATCATGCCGCGCGTGAGCGCCAAACTGCGCCGGGAATTGCGGCCTGAGACGCTGGTCATCAGCAATAAGTTCATACTGCCCGGCTGGCCGCTCCAGGAAGAATTGCCGCTGCAATCGGCTTTCACCAAGAGATTGTGGGTCTATCGTCACCGTTTCGCCGCCGCGCCGACCGTGACGCCACTGCCCGACGTGGATGACGGTGATATCTCCGAAGCCGCCAGCGATGCCTCAACGCGTGCCGCTTGAGGCGGTTGTTGCCTTGGCGTAAAGTGCGACAACCAGCAATCGGTGCGTCATGGATTGGGAATTTGCTTTTCAGCTGATGGTCGCGATCAGCGGCGTCACCTTCGTTTATTATACCTGGCGTACCAAAGTGCCCGCTGTGCCGACCCAGGAGTCGGCCCGCAATGTCATCTTGGATGCCATCCGGCAGGAATTGCAGGAACATCCGCGCTCGCAGCCGGTGATTTATGATCTGGGCGCCGGCTGGGGAGGGCTATGCTTGGCGGTGGCACGGGAATTTCCGCAGGCACGTGTCGTCGGCCTGGAGTTAGCTTGGCCGGCTCTTCTCGTCTCGACATTGCGGAAAATCGCTGTCGGGCAGCGTAATCTCCGGTTCCGGCGCGCGGATTTCTGGGTCTACGACATTAGCGATGGTGATATCGTGCTGTGCTACCTTGGCGATATTGTCATGCCGGCGCTACGCGATAAACTGAGGCGCGAGGCGAAGCCTGGACGGTTATTTATCTCCAACACCTTTCCACTACCGTCGGACTGGGCGCCACTCAAACGCATTGCGATACCGGCAGTGCTCAGCAAAGAGATCATTGTTTACCGGCAGGATCAGCCATCTTGAAGGTGCCACCAGAAGCGGATCTGCCGCGCGCGGCCTACGCGGCGCCGCAGGCGCCTTGGAACGGCATAATGGTGGTCGGTGAAGCGCCAGGCGCCGAGGAAGTAAAGCAGAATCTTCCTTTCGTCGGTCGTTCCGGCCAGTTGTTGGACAAGGCGTTAGCCGAGGCAGGTATCCTTCGTGCCGCCTGTTTCGTCGCCAATGTTTTCCGACTCCAGCCGCCGGGCAATAAGGTTGATTTCTTTTTTGCCTCGCGCCGTGCCGCGTCGCAAACAGCCGAGCTGCTGCTGGAAGATTATGGGGCTATGAGCGGGAAATTTTGCCGCGCGGCCTTTGCTGCCGAGTTGCAAGCCTTGCGGGACGTTATCGCGGCGGAACGGCCGCGTGCCATTCTGGCTGTGGGACGCACGCCCTTATGGGCACTGACGGGCTTGAACGGCATCTCGGCACAAGCCGGGCAAAGACATGATTGCAGGTTCGCTGCCGGAACGCCTGTCATAGTGACCTATCATCCCAGCTATATCCTGCGCGGCAATTGGAAGTTGATGCCGTTATGGGTAGAACATCTCGCGCAGGGACGATTGCTTGCAGCTGCCAGTGGCTTTTCTCCGGTCAGGACAGTTACCAGATAAAGGTGATAACCCCAATCAAGTTGGATGCCAATGTGAGGGCGAGATATTTCCTTTGCTGAATCAAAGGGCGGGCGACTGAAAAACTCCATGCTGTGTACTTTGAGGTCTCGCTAACACTAAAAAGCGGTGTGCCCAACACTGCTCGGCGCGGTGGCCGTGATAACCCGGCAATTCAGAGCTAGCCTGATGCTTTCAGGGATAGCGATGGCTTGAAATGGTTGAGGCTTCTCTCGACTAAAAATGCAGCCCAGCGCTATCGCTGATTAGGCAAGCGGTCAGGCTGCTGCGAGTGCCGAGGGAATGGCAAACAGAGAGGCAGTCGGGATCAGCCATTCCTTGAGCAATGGTATATGATAGCAGTAAGTTGAAAAATACCGACAGCGCGCGAAAGATAGACGCAGGCGGCAAATCGCTTTAACCTCAGATGGCTACGTTCAGTGCTCGATACAACGATTCGAAGGACATTATTACCCAAGATCTGCTCTCGTGGGATCCGTTAGCTCTTGCTTCATTATGACTGTTCAAGCCGCATGACACATCCGATTCATCCCGATCCTATTCTCCTTGACGAGCGCGTAACTCTTACCGTGCGGCTGAAAGAGTTTCGCCACGCCTATAC
>CAYOYT010000443.1:0-2582 GCA_964408245.1 uncultured Dongia sp.
ATTGGGGAGCGATCATCGTCGCTTTGCTCGGTGTCATCACGCTCTTCAACCGCGCTCGTAGGACTCTCGTCGAGACACCGAAATGATCTTAGATATGTCAGTCAACGTCGCCTATGCGCTGGCGGCGATCTTCGCGCTGCTCATGGTGGCGACATGTTTCGCTTGGCCGCAGCGGAAAAAGAAGCACGAGTTGTGGCTGCGCACGCGGACTTGGTGGGTGATTATTGTGCTTCTGGGTCTTTCCATAGCACTTCCGTCCTGGGTGCCGATCGCTCTCTTCGGCCTCATCTCCTTCCTCGCTTTCAAAGAGTTTGTGACGTTGATTCCGACGCGCCGCGCCGATCACCGCGTGCTGCTTTGGGCTTACTTGTCGATCCCGCTGCAATATTATTGGGTGTCGATCGGCTGGTATGGGATGTTCATCATCTTCATTCCGATTTACATCTTCCTGGCCTTGCCTCTGCGCATGGTTCTGGCGGGCGAGACACACGGCTTCATCAAGGCGGCAGGTACCATGCATTGGGGCCTGATGATCGCGGTTTTTTCACTAAGCCATGCCGCTTATCTGCTGGCGCTGCCGGCCGCCAGTAATCCGGTCGCGGGTAGCGATGGCCTACTGCTCTTCCTGCTGCTGCTGACCGAGATCAACGATGTCGGCCAATATTGCAGTGGCAAACTGATGGGTCGGCACAAGGTTATCCCGAAGATCAGTCCCAACAAGACGGTGGAAGGCCTAGCCGGTGGTGTTGTTATTACGACCGTGATAGCGGCAATCGCAGCGCCATATCTGACGCCCCTCGTCTGGTATGAGGCGGCCGGAATCGGCTTCGTGTTGGCTTTGGCCGGATTTGCCGGTGACGTTACGATCTCGGCGGTAAAGCGCGATTTGAAGCTCAAGGATAGCGGCACGCTGCTGCCCGGCCATGGGGGAATTCTAGACCGGGTCGACAGTTTGACCTTCACTGCGCCGCTTTTCTTTCACATCCTTTATTTCCTCCACTATTGAATATGTCGCGCTGGCTGCGGCTTCTGTTTGCTATTCTTTTCCTGCGTCCTGTCGCCTTTATGATGTTGGGGCTGACCGTGCGGGGCGGCGAGAATCTGCCCAAGTATGGTCCCGCCATTGTCATCGCCAATCACAACAGCCATCTCGATACGTTGGTATTGCTATCGCTGATGCCGCTGCGCGAGATCGACAAGGTACGGCCTGTGGCGGCGGCGGATTATTTCCTGAAGAATCGCTTCATCGCCTGGTTCAGCCTGCATATTCTCAATATCTTGCCGCTCGATCGCAACAATGTCGGCCGAGGAGCCGATCCGCTTGCTGAAGGATCTGCTGCCTTGGATCGTGGTGAGATCCTGATCGTCTTCCCGGAAGGATCGCGTGGAAGCGCCGAGGTGATGGGGAAATTCAAGGGTGGCGTCGCGCGGCTTAAAGAACGCTATCCCGATGTGCCGGTGATACCTGTCTTCCTACAAGGTGCCGGCAAGGCCTTGCCCAGAGGCGAAATTGTGCTTGTCCCCGTGGTGGTCGACGCCGTCGTGGGCCAGCCCATCGCGTGGAGTGGCAATCGTGCCGGTTATACCCAAGCAATGGAAGACGCAGTGCGGACACTTGGCATGCATCTGCCGAAAGTTTTCGATGACGACGATTGAACAAAGTCGTTCTCTACCAGTCCGTCAACTCTAAATTGGCGATATCGGAATCCGCGATACAATGCATTTCCCTTTACGGGATCGTCTCGCTGATGCGGCTATCGTTTCCGGTCTATGAGATCGTTACGCGCGACGGGCGTAGCGGGCAACTGCCTGCTTTAAAAGGTCGTGCGGCACCGCATGGGCCGTACGCCCTTTATAACCCGTCATGGTTTCAGCCGCGCAGAGGGCGTTCCAGATTGCTTCCTCCGTCGCTTCGGCCGCAGCATGAAAGAGAGGCGTGCACTCGTCCAGTCCCAGCATGCGGACATCTGCTATCTTCGATTTCAATGACACTTGGTTGCTGGTCGAGAAAGCAAGGAAGATATCGCCTGATCCGTTAGAGCCGTAGCCGCCCACCCAGGCAAGGCCAGTCGTCGCACGCCGGGCAAGGCGCTGGCATTGGATCGGCAGGAGGGGAGCGTCTGTCGCCAGGATGACAATGATGGAGCCTTGCTCCTCCTTCCGCTCTTCATGTGCGGAGGGAACGACTTGAGTCGTCAGCTCAAGTCCCACGGGGACATGGCCGCAGCGGGTCAGCGGTCGCAGGCCATAATTGGCCTGGACGAGCGCACCCATTGTCCAGCCGCCCGCTTCGGATGGCAGGCGGCGCGAGGCTGTGCCGGTACCACCCTTGAACTCATGTGTGATCATCCCGGTGCCACCGCCGATATTGCCCTCTGGCACCGGCCCGCCCTTGGCTGAATCGAGGGCTTCGAGCACCATGTCGAGCGTCACCGGGAAGGTATCGGCATGGGACAGCCAGCCGTCCCACGTCTCCGCCGCTACCGGCAAGTGCCAAGCTTGATCGACGCCTTTACGCGTGGCATGGACGCAAATCGCATCCCGCGCGATGCCGACCGCATGGGTATTGGTCATCGCGATGG
>CAYOYT010000444.1:0-2573 GCA_964408245.1 uncultured Dongia sp.
CTCTCGCGACATTGATGTCGACGACAGCGCTGATGACCAGCTTCGCCGCCGCCGATTCGATGGAAGATCTGGTGAAGGCCGCAAAGGCTGAAGGCGAGCTCACTACCATCGCACTGCCGCATGATTGGTGTGGCTACGGCGACGTTATCGAAGGCTTCAAGAAGAAATACGGCCTCAAGGTCAACGAGCTCAACCCGGATGCGGGTTCGGGCGATGAAATCGAAGCCATCAAGGCGAACAAGGGTAATAAGGGCCCGCAGGCGCCGGATGTGATCGACGTCGGTCTTGCCTTTGGCCCGTCGGCAAAAGCTGACGGCCTCGTCCAGCCCTATAAGGTCGCGACATGGGATTCGATCCCCGACGCCGTCAAGGATGCGGAAGGCTACTGGTACGGCGATTATTACGGCGTGCTGGCGATGGAAGTGAACACCGACATCGTTAAGAATGTGCCCAAGGATTGGGCTGATCTGCAGAAGCCGGAATACGTCAACTCGGTAGCTCTGTCCGGCGATCCGCGGTCCTCGAATTCAGCCATCGTGAGCGTCCATGGTGCTGGCATGTCGAGCGGTGCGAAAGCTGGTGCAGAAGCTGGCGAAGCTGGCCTGAAGTTTTTTTCTGATCTGAACAAGTCCGGCAATTTTGTACCGGTCATCGGCAAGGCCGCGAGCCTCGCGCAAGGTTCGACCCCTATAATCGTTCGCTGGGATTATCTGGCGCTCGCTGATCGCGACACGCTGAAGGGCAACCCGCCGGTTGAGGTTGTAGTGCCGCAGAGCAGCGTGCTGGCCGGTGTTTACGTCCAAGCGATCAGCGCCTATGCGCCGCATCCGAACGCGGCGAAGCTTTGGATGGAATACCTCTATTCCGACGAAGGCCAGCTCGGCTGGCTAAAGGGCTATTGCCACCCGATCCGCTTCAATGATTTGGTGAAGAACGGCAAAGTGCCGCAGGACCTTCTTGACAAGCTGCCACCCGCGGCCGCTTACGAGAACGCCTATTTCCCGACGCTCGAAGAGCAGGACGCGGCTAAGGAAGTGATCACCAAAAAGTGGGATGAGGTGGTCGGCGCCAACGTGCAGTAAGCACGCAAGATGTTTGATAAACCGCGCCAGCATTCGGGTTATGCCCAGGCTGGCGCGGTTTGCTTTTAAGTAGGGGCCGGCTTACGCGTCGCGCGATCGCCGTCCCGCCGAACGGTCACTGGGGAAGATGACACAGCTAAGCACCGATCTAGCCGCGCCGCCCGGCGTCGCGCGTCTTCAATTCATGCAGGCAGCTTGGGCCTGGGTGGGTGTCGCACCCTTCCTGGTCTTCGCGCTCATGTTCCTTATCCTGCCAACGCTCTATCTCATCGTCGGTGGCTTCCAGGATCCCGACGGTAATTTCACGCTGCAGAACATCTTCGACTTGTTCCAGCCCTCGATCATGAGTGCTTATTGGATCAGCATCAAGGTAAGCGGTGCGTCGGCCATCATGGGTGCCATTATCGGCTTCGGGCTAGCTTACGCCGTCGTGCTCGGTGGTCTCCCTAATTGGATCCGACCAACACTCATGACCTTTTCCGGGGTCGCCTCCAATTTCGCCGGCCTGCCACTCGCTTTCGCCTTCCTCGCCACCTTGGGTCGCACCGGCCTTGTTACGGTGCTGCTGGTGAAGTTCTTCGACGTCAATATCTATGCGACGGGCTTCAATCTCTTATCTTTCGCGGGTCTGACGCTTACTTATCTCTATTTCCAGATTCCGTTGATGGTGCTGATTCTGACACCGGCGCTCGACGGCTTGAAGCGCGAATGGCGCGAGGCGTCGGAAATCCTCGGTGCTAGCCGGTTACAGTACTGGGCGCATGTCGCGTTCCCGATTCTGTGGCCGAGCATTCTGGGATGTACCCTACTGCTCTTCGCCAACGCCTTTGGTGCCATCGCTACGGCTTATGCACTGACCGGAAGCTCGCTCAACATCATCACGATCCTGCTCTATGCGCAGATCCGCGGCGACGTGCTGCACAATCCTAATCTTGGCTATGCTTTGGCGCTCGGCATGATCTTCATTACCGGTTGCACAAATGGTGCGTATATCTGGCTGCGCGCGCGTAGTGAACGGTGGTTGCGATGATGTGTTGGGAAAGGTCACGACGATGAAGCAATCTCGTCTTGGTTCCTGGATCGCCCTTGTTATCGGCACGCTCTATTTTATCGTTCCCTTGATTGGGACGTTCGAATTTTCTCTGCGTATGCGTCGCGGGGAATACAGCCTCGATGCCTACCGCTCGGTTTTTTCCGATACCAATTTTCGGGATTCCTTTCTCTTTTCCTGCGGCATGGCGTTAGCCACTATCGTCATCGGTGTGCTGCTGGTGGTGCCGACGGCCTATTGGGTGCAGCTGCGGCTTCGCAAGCTGCGGCCGCTGATCGAGTTCGTCACATTACTGCCGCTGGTTATTCCGGCCATCGTCATCGTTTTTGGCTACCTGCGACTTTATAACAGTTCGTCGATGATCCCACTCACGGCGGAGGTCTGGTCGACGAATCTTCTGTTGGCGCTATCTTATGTGACACTGGCACTTCCTTATATGT
>CAYOYT010000445.1:0-2565 GCA_964408245.1 uncultured Dongia sp.
AAGAGGATTTATGATGGAATTCCAAATGAGTGTGGGCTGTTGTCGACGGCACGAAGTTTTTTCCAGTCTACACCATGGCCCCTGTTGTTCAACCTCACTACAGATCATAGAGAAGTCCTAGGCACGCTCACATATCAGCTTGATATAACTATTTAGCAGGCACGGTATATCTATTAATTCTCGTAATAGATGTATTTTAAGAAGTAGAATAAGATCGAGGGGCGGCCTAACCGGCCGCCCCTCGTATGTGCCTTACTTCATGCGACTAATTCTTGGTTTTATCGACCAGGCGATTCTTCGTGATCCAGGGCATCATGGCGCGAAGCTTTGCACCAACTTCCTCGATGTTGTGCTCGGCTTGGCGACGCCGCGTCGCTTTGAAGCTCGGCTGACCGGCAGCATTTTCGAGCACAAAGTTGCGCACGAAACGGCCCGACTGAATATCTTCTAGCACACGCTTCATTTCCTTCTTCGTCTCTTCCGTGACGATGCGCGGACCAGTTACATAGTCACCATACTCGGCAGTATTTGAGATCGAGTAACGCATGTTGGCGATACCGCCTTCATAGATCAGGTCGACGATCAACTTGACTTCGTGCAGGCACTCAAAATAGGCCATCTCTGGTGCGTAGCCAGCTTCAACCAGCGTCTCGTAGCCGGCCTGAATAAGCGCCACCAGCCCACCACAAAGCACGACCTGCTCACCGAAGAGATCGGTTTCGCATTCTTCACGGAAGTTCGTCTCAATGATGCCCGAACGCCCACCACCGATAGCGCTAGCATAAGAAAGTGCCAGTTCCAAAGCATTGCCGCTGGGATTCTGCGCTACAGCGACAAGGCAAGGAACACCTCCGCCCTTCACATATTCACCGCGTACAGTATGGCCCGGGCCCTTTGGGGCGATCATGATAACGTCTAGGTCGGCGCGCGGCTCGATCAGTTTAAAATGGATGTTGAGGCCATGCGCAAAAGCAATCGCCGCACCTTTGCGCAGGTTCGGCGCCAGTTCGTCGACATAAAGCTTCGCTTGCAATTCGTCGGGAGTGAGGATCATGACGAGATCAGCCCATTTCGCAGCTTCTGCTGGGCTCATCACCTCTAACCCCTGCGAGGTTGCTTTAGCAGCCGAGGCTGAACCTTGACGCAACGCCACACGCACTTCCTTGACACCACTGTCCTTAAGGTTAAGCGCATGGGCATGGCCCTGGCTGCCGAACCCGACTACAGCAATCTTCTTCCCTTTGATCAGGTTCACATCGGCGTCGCGATCATAGTAAACACGCATGGTTTTTCCCTTTCAGTAAAGCAGTTTATTGCTTTGTGCCGGTGTAAACTCGGCGCCGCAAATCATTCCAAATCTGAGCCGCGCTTCATCGCGACGATGCCGGTGCGCGAGACGTCGGAAAGTCCCAGCGGCTGCATCAATCCGATGAATGCGTTCAGCTTCTCGGTCGAGCCGGTCATTTCAAACACGAAACTCTCGATCGTCGCATCCACCACACGAGCGCGAAAAATGTCGGCGATACGCAAAGCCTCGACGCGCTTATCGCCAGTGCTGGCGACCTTAACCAACGCCATTTCACGTTCGAGCGACGGGCCGTCGACAGTAAGGTCGGTGACGCCGTGAACGGGCACCAGACGCTGCAGCTGGTTCTAGATCTGCTCGATGATCATCGGCGTGCCGGTGGTGACGACCGTGATGCGCGAGATATGCTGTGTCGCGTTGACTTCGGCGACTGTCAGACTTTCAATGTTGTAGCCGCGACCCGAGAACAAGCCGATAACGCGGGCAAGGACACCAGATTCGTTGTCGACCAGCACCGACATCGTATGTCGTTCGATGGTTGTATCTTTCACGCTTAGTGACTCCCCGTCAGCCCATTGTTGCTGATTCTGGTGCACACCACCCATAGCGGCCGGAACACCCGAAACAATCCCCAGATTGCGACGTTTAAGATCGCTCATGATCAAACCAGAACCATGCCTTCTTCCGAGACCGGCCTAGCATTGTGGTCATCGGGGCCGAGTAACATCTCATTATGAGGCGCACCCGATGGAATCATCGGGAAGCAGTTTTCTTTTTCGTCGACGGCGACGTCGACCATCACGGGGCCTTTGATCGCAATCATCTCTTTGATTACGTCATCGAGCTCGCCCACCTTTGTGGCGCGCAGACCATTGGCACCGAATGCCTCAGCAAGCTTGACAAAATCCGGTAGCGCGTCCGAATAGGATTCCGAATAACGGCCGCCGTGCAACAATTCTTGCCACTGGCGTACCATGCCCATCCACTTGTTATTCATGATGAAGATCTTGACCGGCAGGCGATACTGCACGAGCGTCGCCATTTCCTGGATATTCATCATGATCGACGCCTCGCCAGCGACGTCGATGACTAGAGCTTCCGGATGCGCCACTTGCACGCCATAGGCAGCCGGTAAACCATAACCCATGGTACCGAGACCACCCGATGTCATCCAACGATTAGGCTTCTCAAATTTCAGGAACTGCGCCGCCCACATCTGATGCTGGCCGACCTCCGTCGTGATGTAGAAATCCTGGTCC
>CAYOYT010000446.1:0-2546 GCA_964408245.1 uncultured Dongia sp.
CATGCCGGTCATCGCTATTCCGTATCAGGGTAAAAAACTACGCTATGCCCTTCCAGGCAAGACCCCGCTGTGGCGCGTACAGACATTATTCACGAAAGAGCCGTGCACAATCGAGTGGCTGGAATCGATTGAGCCAGGTGCCGTTCTACTTGATGTCGGCGCCAATGTTGGCATGTACACAGTATTCGCAGCGGTTATGCGAAATGCCCAAGTCTTTGCTTTCGAGCCCGAATCCCAAAACTATGCCCTGCTCTGCCGCAATCTTGTGGGCAACGATGTCTCTGATCGCGTACAGGCGTTTTGCTGCGCACTCTCAGACGAGGCCAAGTTTGGCACAATCCATCTTTCACAATTCACGATTGGCGGTTCCTGCCACAGTTTCGACGCTTCTGTCGATTTTAAACTAGAAGAACGAGAATCGCCTTTCGTACAGGGCTGTTTCTCCGCCAAAATCGACCAGCTCATCGCGGACGGTGTCATGCCGATTCCGAATTACATCAAACTCGACGTCGACGGTTTTGAGCACAAGGTTATCAGCGGCGGTAAAGAAACGCTGCGTAATCCAGAGGTGCAGTCGCTGATCATTGAGATCAATCCAAATTTACCCGAGCATCGCACAATTATCGACGTTCTGGTAGAATTCGGCTTTAGCTACGATCCGGCCCAGGTTGCCCGCGCAGCCAGGACCGAAGGCGCTTTCACTGGAGTAGGTGAATATGTTTTCCGACGTTAAGTTTCATCTGATCTACAAGATCGCCAACGCTCGTTTGAACAGCTACCCCTTCCCCCATCTTTATCTTCAGAGCATTTTCCCGGAGGGGTTCTATCACGAGCTTAGACAAAACCTGCCGCATAATGACGGCTATATAACACTGGCAGATACTAGTCGCGTCGGGCGGGGCTATTCGCGTGCGCGCCTGTCGTTGTTTCCCTCTGATTTAGACAAGGCTCAGATTACCCCCAGCCAGCGCGATTTCTGGCGAAGCGTCTTTAATACATTGAGCGATGCCGAGTTTGTTACCTGCGTATTTGATCGCTTTCGGCCATCTATCGATCAACGCTTCGGCACGGGCGACGGACAACGCCGCCTGAAAATCTGGAACGAAACTTTTCTCATGCGAGATCTGGAAACTTACTCGCTGGGGCCACATACCGACAATACGACGAAGATTGTCTCGATGCTGTTCTATTTGCCGGAAGACAACTCATGTGAAGAACTCGGGACCGCGCTTTATATCCCAAAGCAGCGTGGGTTCACTGACGAAGGTGGGCCGCATCTGGAATTTGCCAACTTCGATCACGTCTATACGGCCCCTTACGCGCCAAATTCGATGGTCTCGTTTCCAAAAACGAAGGCCTGTTTTCATGGCGTCGAACCAGTTAAGGGACCGAATAAGCAGCGAGACGTGCTTTTCTTCGATATCAAGGGCGCGCCGAAAGACTGACGGCCGTCGATCGGTCGACATATGCTTCCGCCGCTGAGTGAGAGAGGGCCCAGGTGAGAAACTGGGTAAAATCTCCCTATCCCTTTTGTATTCATCAATATCCGCTATTTCCAATCTCTATCGGTCCTGCCGATCCAATGAATTTGGCACCGCTCGTCATCGAACTATGTTCGTTTCATTCTCGCCTAACCAGTGAACAATGCGGCAGATGCTACCCCTGACCCTGCAAAAATAGCGGCACCATTCTTGCCTAGGGTGAGCGCTGATATCCATAAGCACTTGAATTTTCTTAGACAAATAGCTGAGAAAAAATTGGCCCGAGACTTGCTGTATGAGGGAGAAACCACAACCCTCAGATCATGGCGAGGTCTAAATGAGTATTCTCGGGGCAATGTTCACGGCGGTCAGCGGTGTAAACGCCCAATCTAAATCCCTCGGCCATATCTCGGACAACATCGCGAACTCGCAGACCACCGGTTACAAAAAAGTGGATACGCGATTTGAAACGTTGATCACGGTCTCAAATGCCAATCTGCACCAGCCAGGCGGCGTTGTCGCATCGCCTTCATACGCGAACTCGCTGCAGGGCAACGTCAATCAGACACAGAACCTTACAAATATGGCGATCAGCGGTCAGGGATTTTTTGTGGTCAGTCGCCCGGAAACGCAGACGGCAAACCAAACTCTGTTCAACGATCTCCCCTATTACACCCGCGCCGGTGATTTCGAAGTAAACCGCGATGGCTACCTCGTTAATAACGGGGGCTATTATCTGAATGGATGGGCGGTGGACGAGCAAACCGGCGTTGCTGATACCTCGACGCTGGCGCCGATCCAGATCACACAAACGATTGACGAGCCGACCGCTACGTCAGAACTGGAATTCGTCGGTAACCTACCAGCCTCCTCCAGCATCAATCCAACGCCACCACTGGCACCCACCAACATCAAGGTCTATGACGCACTGGGCAACGCCCATACGGTTTCGCTTTCCTGGGCAAAGCGCGCCGATAATCTATGGAAGCTGGATATTATCGCCGCCGACAGCACGCTTGACCCGGTATCGGGTACTTTGGTTGGCGTCAACGATCAGGGGATGGC
>CAYOYT010000447.1:0-2543 GCA_964408245.1 uncultured Dongia sp.
GCGATGGGGCCCGCAAGGAGACCCTGTTCGTTCAGCCAATGGCTGCCCGTCATCTCGCCATTGCCGTTAAAGGAATGATAGCCGGCGAACATGAAATCGGTATAGATGTCGTCCGATGGCCAAACGGCGGTGACCCCTGTCCGGATCACATGCGGCTCGTCGCGAATGAGCGTCGAGAAGCCGACGCGAACGCCAGCTACATCCGTGATGGCATTAAGAGGTCCAGGCGCGATCTGCCCCAGAGTGATGCCGAGATCTCTTAGTCGTGCCTTCGCCATGATCGTTCCCTGTTTTGTGGTATGGGGAGATTAGACGAGCATTGGCTCGATACTCAAGCCATGATAAAAAAGAGTCCGTAAACTGGAGATGCGCAGAGGAAGAATGGGCTATTTTGATGGTTTAACCAACGGTGCTTTCAAGATTGATGAACAGGGACGCCGTCTCTTCTTTCTCTATGGCAAACTAGGAAAAGCGCGCTTGCTGCCAACGGAGGCTGACGACTTGAGCATGCGCGCCAAATATAAAGCCTTCTATATTTATGGTATGCTATTCGTCATGCCAGTAATTGTTATCTTAAGCGTATCCTCAACGCCGCTGATACCTCTCATACTGGTTGGCACGGTGCTTCTTGCTCCCGCGTATATCTGGTTAGAGATTCACGCGCGGAAATACGCCAAAGTCGATGGTAAGCTAACTTTTGCAGAGTCTTATTCGAACTCGGCTGCGGGCCACAATTTCTGGACCCTGATTGTTCTGACATTTTTGTCGAGTTTGTTTGTCCTGCTCGGTGTGATTCTCATCGCCCTAGGGCCGGCGGAAGCTCGATGGGTCGGCGCTGGTTGTGTTCTGTTATTCGGCGGTTGTGCCGGCGTCATCGGTTGGATGGCGCGCTTAAAGGTTAAGCAACGTCGAGGCAAGAAAATCAGCTGACGGCCGCTGGGAGTTTTACCCAGCTTGGCACGCTGGCCGTCACGCGCGTGTCCTTGATCTCGATGCCTTGGGACAAGATCGCATCGAGATGTTCGAGGCGGAGGAGCGCCAGACCCAGATCGCCATTGACCGCCCGAATGTCGCCGACATCCTTGCCATCGAGTACCAGATCGGTACCGGCAGGGAGTGGTATCCCTTCAAAACGGATTGGCAATAGGCGCTTTCTGACAAGCCCACGATACTTCGTTCGGGCTGTCAATTCCTGGCCCATATAGCAGCCTTTCTGCCAATCGACGCCATTGAGTTCATCGAAGCCGCATTCAAGTAGGATGGCTTTGTCTGGTTGAAGATCAGTGCTGCTTTCTGGCACGCCCAAGGCATAGCGACGCTCCTTAAAAGTGCCCGCAGGCGCTTCTGTGAAACCGAGTTTATTCAGTGCCGCCGCATAAGTCGCGCGCGGTAGGAAGGCATGAGCGCCGAGATCGGGAAGGCGAGGATCGGTGAAGACGACGCCATCGCCGAGCATTTTGGCAGTGCCAGAAGCGGATCCAAGGCCAAGGCGCACACACGTGTCGCCGCCGAAGAGGTTGATCACGACAAACTCGGTATCGAGATCGTCAAGTGTCACCTGCGAGCGTAGCTTGAAAACCTTTAAGCGCTTCAGCAGCTCGGCGCGGCGCGTGCTTTCACAATCGACGAGATACCGATCATTTTGCTCCACGAGCATCAGATCGTATGCGAACTTCCCCTGCGGCGATAGAAGTGCAGCGAAGATCGCTTGCACTTGGGAAATCCGCTTGGTGTCGTTGCTGATAAGCCCTTGCAGGAATTCTCCGCGATCGGTGCCGCCGATGGCGATGACACTGCGGGTTAAATTGAGTTCAAAAAAAGCCTTATCTATCATGTGGCTATGCGATACCCTTGAGTTTCTGTATCCATACTTGGAACAGCAGGCCGAAAAGGCAAGAGGGATCAAACGAGAGGCAGCGAAACTTTGCCAATAAAGCGCATCGGCATTCTCACCAGCGGCGGCGACTGCGCCGGTCTTAATTCCGTCATTCGCGCGGTTTACGTGCATGCGACAGGGCATTTCGGCTGGGATGTGATCGGGATCCATAATGGCACGGCGGGTTTGCTGGCGCGTCCCGTGGAGGCGACCGCGCTCGATGAGCGGGTGGCTGGCTCAGACATGCTGCGGCAGGGCGGGACGATCCTGGGGACCACCAACAAGGGCGATCCCTTCGCCTTTCCACAGGAGGGTGGTGGCCAAATCGATCGTTCGCGAGAGGTCATCGATGGCTTCCGGGAATTGCAGCTCGACGCCCTGATCGGCATCGGCGGTGATGGATCGCTCGACATCCTACGCCGCCTCGCGGTGCAGGGTGGTATCAAATTGGTAGCGATTCCGAAGACTATCGACAACGATCTCGGTGCGACCGAGATGTCGATCGGCTTCGAGACAGCCGTGCAAACCGCGACCTCAGCTCTCGATCATCTGCAACCCACGGCAGCGAGCCACAGCCGCGTCATGGTGTTGGAGGTGATGGGACGAGATGCCGGTCATATCGCGCTCTCGGCGGGTATCGCCGGCGGTGCCGACGTGATTCTCATCC
>CAYOYT010000448.1:0-2540 GCA_964408245.1 uncultured Dongia sp.
AACCGAGGCCCAGCACGATATCGCCCTCACCAACATGCGCGCCGGTGATCGCGGCATCGCGTTCAACAGCACCCACGGCAAAACCAGCAAGATCGTAATCGCCCTTGGCATACATTCCAGGCATTTCCGCCGTCTCGCCGCCGATCAGGGCGCAGCCGGCTTGCTGACAGCCATCGGCTATGCCGGCGATGATCTTGCGGCCGGTTTCGATGTCGTGTTTGCCGGGCGCGAAATAATCGCGGAAGAAAAGCGGCTCGGCGCCCTGGACCACCAGATCGTTGACGCACATGGCGACAAGATCGATGCCGATCGTGTCATGGCAGCCAGCATCGATGGCGATCTTCAGCTTGGTGCCGACACCGTCGGTGGTGGCGACCAGGATGGGGTCGCGGAAGCCCGCTTTCTTGGGATCGAAAAAGGCGCCGAATCCGCCTAATCCTGCATCGGCGCCAGCGCGTGCCGTCGCCTTGGCCAACGGTTTGATCGCCTCGACCAGGGCATTGCCGGCATCGATATCGACACCGGCATCGCGATAAGTGATGCCATTGCCCATGGTGTGGTGCTCAAGTCCTTGTGATCGCCGATGCCCAGGGATCCGCGACGAATGCCGGCGAGATGTACCGACTCTGGCTTCCTTGGACACAGATTTGCTATAAGCTCGGTCGGACAATACGCATTTCAGGGTGGTTTGCAATGGCCGCAACGGGCGTCTCGATTCGCAGATTTTTTACCGTTCTTGGCCTGCTGACGGGCATATCGCTGCTGACGGGCATATCGCTGGCGTCGCCAGCCGCGGCACAGAACGTTTATGTTGCGACCGGCGTGCCAGTCGACGTCACAGGTGATGCCGCCACCCTGCGCGATCTGGCCGTGGTCGCAGCCCAGCGCGCGGCATTGAAGAAAGTGCTGGCGGAGATTGCGCCGGCCGATCAAGTGGGACGCCTTGCGCTCCCGTCCGATGATGAGATTGGCTCTTGGGTCGCGGATGTCGAGATCGAGGAGGAGAAGATCGCGGCGACGCATTATGTCGGCCGCTACACGATCCGCTTCGCCGCGGCACCCGTGCAGGAATATTTAAGCGGCCAGGATGTGGCTTTTGCCGAAACGCGGGCCAAGCAGATGCTGATTATCCCCGTCTATACCGACGAGACTGGCGTGACGGGTCTCTGGGAACCTGGCAATCAATGGATGGCGAGCTGGTCATCGCGCCCACCCAGCAATGCGCTGGTGCCGATTGTCGTGCCACGCGGTGATCTTGACGATCAGAACACACTCTCCGCCACTGAGGCGCTCGGTGGCAATCAATCCAAGCTCGACCTCCTTGGCGAGCGCTACCAAGCCGGCGATATCGTCGTGGCTGAGGCGCAGATGAGTCCGCCGACGCCCGACGGAAAACGCAGCCTCGGTCTTAATGTCACGCGCTACAGCGCGGAGGGGCCGCAAAAATTTCACGACAGGCTAATCGGTGATGCCGCTGATCCCGATGGGCTGATGGCGCAGGGTGTCGCGACTGTCCAATCGATGCTTGAGAGTGATTGGAAGAGCGCCAATCTCGTCGATCCCAACCGGCGCAGCACGATTTTGGCGCATGTGCCATTGTCGAGTCTCGAACAATGGGTGGCGATCAAACGGCATCTCGGGCAAGTCAGCCTCATCAAGGGCGTCAATCTTAAGCAACTAGCCAAGAAGGGCGCCGATCTTGAGATTTCCTATGCCGGCGATGAAGCGCAATTCATCCGCGCTCTCTCTCAGGCGGATCTCAATCTGGTGTCGAGCGGCGCGGGCTCTGCAACTTTGACCCTGGGTGCCAGCAGCAGTGTGACGCCATAAAAGACACCCTTATATGACCGAAAGTCGCGACATCAATATTGAGTTCGAGGAACCGCCCTCGCCCAGGCTGCGGCGCTGGCCGAGCTATCTCGTGGCGCTTATCGTCTTCCTCACTCTCGTCTATCTGCTGAGGACCGTGTTGCTGCCCTTTGTCGCTGGCATGGGGGTGGCCTATTTTCTCGACCCAGTCTGCGACAAGCTGGAGGAATGGGGTTGTTCGCGCATTTTGGCAACAGCACTGGTCACTGTCGCTTTTGCTCTTATCGTCGTCCTCGCCTTCCTGCTGATCGTACCGTTGCTGATCGATCAGCTCACAGCCTTCATCGCTAGTCTGCCGGATCTGGTCGAGAAAGCCCATCAGCGTCTGCTACCAGCTTATGAGAATCTGCGTCTTCGTTTCGATCTGCCAGCAATCGACGATCTTGGTAGCATGCTGAAAAGCCGTCTCGGCACGGTCTTTACTTTCGCGACCCAGACTTTGCAGGGGGTTGTTTCCGGTGGTGCCGCGTTAGCCAATCTGCTGTCGCTCATTTTCATCACGCCGGTCGTCACTTTTTATTTGCTGCGCGATTGGGATCTCATTATCGGCCGCATTGACCATTTGCTGCCGCGTGATCATGCTGACGTCATTCGGCAGCAGATGCGGGCCATCGACACAACACTGGCTGGTTTCGTGCGCGGTCAGGCCAGCGTGTGCCTTGTGCTGGGTG
>CAYOYT010000449.1:0-2530 GCA_964408245.1 uncultured Dongia sp.
GCCTCGGCGGCGCCCTGGGCACCAGCACCGGCGACCAGAATATGGATATCGCCGCCGATCACTTTAGCAGCGGTAACGGCATGCAAGGTCGCCGACTTCAGCGACGCGTTGTCATGCTCGGCAAGGACGAGAATGCTCATGGATGTAACCCCTTAGATGACCTTGGCTTCATTCTTCAGCTTGTCGACCAGTTCTGCGACCGACGTCACTTTAACGCCGGCGGACCGCTTGGGTGGTTCGATCACCTTCAAGGTCTTCAGGCGCGGCGTGGGATCGACGCTTAGCTGATCCGGGGTAAAGACATCAATCGGCTTTTTCTTTGCCTTAATAATATTGGGAAGCGACGCATAGCGTGGCTCGTTGAGGCGCAGATCGGTAGTCATGACGAAAGGCGTCTTGACCTCGACGGTCTCGAGGCCACCATCGACTTCGCGCGTTACGGTGGCGGTGCTGTTGTCGTTGAGGACGAGCTTCGACGCGAACGTCGCCTGCGGCCAACCGAGCAAGGCTGAGAGCATCTGGCCGGTCTGGTTGCTGTCGTCATCAATCGCCTGTTTGCCGACGATCACGAGGCCTGGCTGTTCTTTGTCGATTACGGCCTTCAGCAACTTAGCGACTGCCAGCGGCTGCAGTTCGACATCGGTCTGCACATGCACGCCGCGATCGGCACCCATGGCGAGCGCGGTACGGATCGTTTCAGCGCATTGCGCATTGCCAAGCGAAACAGCGACGATCTCTGTCGCCTTACCGGCTTCCTTCAGGCGCACGGCCTCCTCGGTGGCGATTTCGCAGAAGGGATTCATGGACATCTTGACGTTCTGGGTTTCAACACCCGTGCCGTCCGCTTTGACGCGGACTTTCACATTGGCGTCGATCACCCGCTTAACAGCGACGAGGACTTTCATCTTTCAGGACCCGGATGAGACATGGTTGTAACGGTCGATGCCCGCGGCTGTCGGCTCGTAATTTGACCCGGTACCCGGCGCGACACCCCCTGCCTACCAGCGCCGGCTTCAACGGCTCTGCAGGAGAAATTTCGCATGCGCAAAATAAGGGCATGACATCTTTGTGTCAACGAGGCCAGCGAACGCGCCGGGAAACGGCAAGCAGGAGCTTAATTGTGACTTATCAACGGCTTTGTACGATGGCGGATGAGCGCCATTAACCCTACAAAGCACGCGATCGACAATGCTGCGTGCAGCTTCCAAGGGGGTGGGGTGTGCGGAATTTGGGCAAGGTGGTAGTCCGAGTCATGGCCTTAACAGAGCCGGCCGCTACCGGTTCTTGCCGGGCACCCACAGCACATCCGCCTCGCCCTTCTTGTTGGCATAGCGCGCCATGACGAAGAGCAGGTCGGATAGGCGGTTGATATAGCGCAAGGCCGCTAAATTGATTTCCTGGCTTTCCATCAGCGCCGTCATGTCGCGCTCAGCCCGCCGTGTGATGGTGCGGGCGAGATGAAGATAAGCCGCAGCCGGTGTGCCGCCGGACAGCACAAAGCTTTTCAAGGGCTGCAGCTCGGCATTGAGCCGATCGATCTCCTGCTCCAACCTTTCGACCTGCGCCTCGACCACGCGCAACGGCGGATAATCCTTCGGATCTTCCGGCTGGCAGAGATCGGCACCAAGATCGAAAAGATCATTCTGGATGCGGTTGAGGATCGCATCCAAATCACCCGAGACGTGCAAACGCGCAACGCCAATCGCGGCATTGGCTTCATCGACCGTGCCATAGGCCGCGACTCGCAGATCGTGCTTTTTCACGCGCTTTCCGGAACCCAGCGACGTCGAGCCCTTATCACCACCCTTGGTATAGATGCGCGTAAGCTGGACCATGCGGCGCGTCAAGCGCCCCGTGTGAGCATATAGAGCACGAAGCTCACCACCGCGCCGATCTGGAACATCACGCGATAGCGCATCAGCTTGTTAGAATTGCGCTTATTAAAATCGCCACCCTTACCCATGGAAAAAACGCCGACCAGCAGCGAAGCCAGGGTGAGGACCATGAAGATGGTGAGGAGAATGAGAAATATGTTTGGCATGACCTGATGATAACTGTGAGTGGTCGGCGGCGCTAGCGTCATCAACCGGCAAATGCCAGAGCTCGGAGATTGCAAAAGGAATGATGGTCGTCAATGCGCGGCGTGACGTCGGAATTATCCACCCAGTCCTCACCCACCGTCTCACCGCGCTTCCAGGCGCGTTCATGGAAGAAGAAAGCCGCCGTGTTCACAGCCGGCTCAATCATCGCCACGCCGAAGGCAAGCGGCAGCGAGCCCGAGATTAAATAAGCAACGCCGAAACCGATGCTGAAATGGAACGCCGCGAAACTCGCCGTCTTCATCAGATCCCGTTTCATTATATCACCTCCATAGTTGATAATAATTATCATTTGCAACAGTATGGGACGGAATGCGCCATTTCGCAATTTGATAAAGCCAATGTTATTAATCGATAGAATCGATTATCAACTTATTTTTAACTTACTTGGTCGATCATGAAAGCGGCAATTTGATCAGTGAGTACAGAGT
>CAYOYT010000450.1:0-2522 GCA_964408245.1 uncultured Dongia sp.
CCTGCCCATTGTTGGCAAATCGACTCTGTTCAACGCGCTGACCGCGACGGCTGCGGCGCAGGCGGCGAATTATCCGTTTTGCACGATCGAGCCCAATGTGGGCCGCGTCTCGGTGCCGGATGAGCGGCTCGACAAATGCGCTGTGATTGGCAAGTCGGCGAAGATCATTCCCACACAATTGGAATTCGTCGACATCGCCGGCCTGGTGCGCGGCGCCAGCAAGGGCGAGGGTCTGGGCAACAAGTTCCTCGCCAACATCCGTGAGGTAGATGCCATCGTTCACGTGCTGCGCTGCTTCGAGGGCGAAGTGACGCATGTCGAAGGCTCGGTCGACCCGATCCGCGATGCTGAGACGGTCGAGACCGAGCTGATGCTGGCCGATCTCGAAAGCGTCGAGAAACGTCTCGACAGTGCGCAGAAGCGCGCCAAAAGCAACGACAAGGAAGCCAAGGAACTGGTCGAGGTTCTAGCACCCGCAGTTGAGGCCCTGCGCGCTGGCAAGGCCGCCCGCACGGTGTTGCAGGATCTATCACCAGAGCAGCGCCAGCGCTTCCGCCAGCTGCAGCTGATGACCGGCAAGCCCGTGCTCTATGTCTGCAATGTCGATGAAGCGGCCGCTGCCACCGGCAATGCGTGGTCGGAGAAAGTGGCCAAGATGGCGCAAGCACAAGGCGCTGCCACCGTTGTCATCTCTGCCGCCATCGAAGCAGAAGTGGCGCAGCTCACGGAAGAAGCGGAGAAGCAGGAATTTCTCTCGACGCTGGGTCTGGAGGAAACTGGTCTCGCACGTGTCATCCGTGCTGGTTACAAGCTGCTCGACCTCATCACCTTCTTCACCGTCGGTCCGAAAGAAGCGCGCGCCTGGACCGTGCGCCACGGCGCCAAGGCACCGGAAGCCGCCGGCGCCATCCACACCGATTTCGAGCGCGGATTCATTCGGGCCGAGACCATGTCCTATGCCGATTTCATCGCCTTTAACGGCGAAGCCGGTGTCAAGGAAGCGGGCAAATTCCGCCAAGAGGGCAAGGAATATCTCGTCCTCGATGGTGATATCTTCAATTTTAGATTCAACGTGTGAGAAGCCCCCCACTCCCCCACCCTCCTCCGACGTGGGGCAGGGTGGGGGAGTGGGGGATAACTCAGCCATCCACCCCCTCATGCATACCTGCATCCCTAAGATCGAGCGTGGTCGCCTGTGTTCTCGCGGCTTATCTTGAGAACATGCCCGTGCACGACACTCCTCGCCGCATTGCTTCTTATCGTACCCTCGCCCTCATCGTGGCGGCTGCGTTGTTCATGGAGAATCTCGACACCACGATCATCGCCACTGCTTTGCCGCAGATCGCGCGCGAGATCGGTGCTGAGCCGCTCAAGGTCAATTTGGCGATCACGTCTTATCTGCTGAGCCTTTCCATCTTCATTCCGTTAAGCGGATGGATGGCGGATCGGTTTGGAGCTCGGCGTGTTTTCAGTAGTGCCATCGCTGTCTTCCTCATCGGATCGCTGGCTTGCGCGGTGGCGGATTCGCTGTTCGGCCTGGTGGTCGCACGCATCTTACAGGGCATTGGTGGCGCCATGATGGTGCCGGTCGGGCGCTTGGTCATTTTGCGCGCGGTGCCGAAGGGCGAGCTGATCAAGGCACTCACCTATCTCACCATCCCCGCTTTGCTGGGGCCGGTGTTAGGACCGCCGATTGGTGGCTTCATCGTCACCTATTCGTCCTGGCGCTGGATTTTCTTGCTGAACATTCCCGTCGCCATTATCGGCATCATTTTAAGCCTGCTTTATATCGCACCGATCAAAGCAGCCAATGTACCGAAGCTCGACGGCATCGGCTTTGCGCTAACGGGATTGGGCCTGGCCGCCTTGGTCTTCGCTTTCGAGGCGATAGGCCGTTTCCCGCTGCCCAATTGGGTGCTGGGCGTGATGGCGGGGTCCGGTGTCTTGAGCTTGCTCATCTATGGCGCGCGGGCGCGCAATATGGCCGCACCCATCGTCAATCTGAAGCTGATGGGGATCGCGACGTTCCGCCGCGCGGTGCTGGGTGGGAGCGTGTTTCGGATCGGCATCGGCGCGCTGCCGGTGCTGCTGCCGCTGATGCTGCAGCTGGGCTTCGGCCTCACCGCTTTTGCCTCCGGCCTTTTGACCTTTGCCAGTGCCGCCGGCGCTCTGGTGATGAAGGGTGCTACGCAATTCGTGCTGAAGCGTTTTGGTTTTCGCCGCGTGCTTATCTTCAATGCCCTCCTTTGCGGTGCGGTGCTGATGAGCTATTCACTCTTTACGCCCAGTATGCCGCATACCGTGATTTTCCTGATGCTGCTGATGGGCGGTTTCATCCGGTCGCTGCAATTCACCGGGCTGAATGCGCTATCTTACGCCGATGTAAATGAGAGCGCGATGAGCTCTGCCTCAACTTTCTCGGCGATGATGCAACAGCTGTCTTTAAGCATCGGCGCCGGAACGGCAGCACTCGCCCTGCATATCACGATGGCCGAGCGCAATGGCGCTACGCTGATGCCGGA
>CAYOYT010000451.1:0-2518 GCA_964408245.1 uncultured Dongia sp.
ATGTTGCGGCGGACGATTGCGAGACCGAGGCCAAAATGCGGCCCGCCGCTGGCGCCACTGCCATTAGATGGCCGGTGTGAGACGTGACGCTCGAAGATGGCTGGGAGCAGATCGACCGGCACGCCGGGTCCCTGATCGACCACAGTAAGGTGCGCCCTGCCGCCACTTTGCTTCAACTCCAACCGCACGCTTGAGCCGTGCGGCGCAAAACTTACAGCGTTGTCGACCAAGTTCTCGATCGCCGTTTCTAATGCTTCTTCGCTCGCCGCGACTTTGATACCAGGCTCCACATTGGCAACGATTTTGACGTTATTGCTTTGAGCCTCGGCAAACGCGCGAGCCGTGTTCTCGACCAGTGGCGACAATTTGATGGGCGACGCCGGCGCATCGATCATTTCGGCGATGGCCTCGTCGATTCTGCGTGCGGAGGCGACGAGATCCTCAAGACGCTCCAGCGCACGCTCAATGATTTCGACAGCGCGCTTCGCTCGGCTGTCATTAGTGGTATTGGCGATACGGCGGATTGGCTCGACAGCCTGTGCCATGGCAGCGATTGGCGCCTTTAAAGCGTGGGCGTTTTCTTCCGCAGCTTCGCGGATGGAACGTGCGGAAGTCTCCAGAGTCGTGACCAAACTATCGAATTCCACCGCCACCGGCTTCAGTTCCGGTACCGGCGTTGCGTTGGCAAAGCTAATCTGGCGGCGACCCGGCGTGTGACGGATGATACGCGCTAAACGTGCGAAGCGCCTCAGCCCCAGCGCCACCGAGACGGCAACCGCGAGGATGAGCAAAGCCATCATGGCGTAGAATATGCCGGCCCAGCGTACTTCGGGCGCCGAGGCGAAGGGGCGAGCAAGTGTGGTGCCCGCCGGATCGTTCTCTGCATAGGCCGTGATCACCGCCCAGCAACCGACCTCGGTGTGAAAGGGTGAAATTGAGGTGAGAATTTCCGCTGTCCCGCTGGGGCCGGTGAAACTCTGGCTGAGACTGCGATTTCCGGCACAGCTTTCCTCAACCTTGCCGAGAATACCCGTCGCCACCAAGGCGCGCCTTTCTGCATCGAGATAGGCCGCATCAATTGCGGGGAATGCAGCGACGTAATAAAAACTCTGCTGTTCGCCGGTCGGCCGCATCAGTAGTTTGATACGCAAACTGCTGGTACCTAACCGCGCCACCCATCCGGTAGCCGCGACCGGCGCTTTCGGCCCTTCGGCCCTTAGCGCGAGTTCCAAACCTTGCGACAGCAGATAGCCTTGATTCTGTAGATTACTCAGCAGCAAATGTTGCCGCTCCTCATCGACGGTCGCGAAGCGCGGGTAAAGAATCATGGGCACGCTGAGAAAAACCAGCCCCAGCAAAACCAGCTTAATCAGAACAGATCCGAAAATTGCACGCAGCATCCACTTTCCCTGCCGTCACTACCGGCCTTAAGTATCTTTACTGGCGGTCCGCCAACGATAGCCGAAGCCGGGGAAGTTCTCGATCGCGTCAAAGTTGGGATCGATAGCGATGAATTTCTGACGAACACGCTTGATCAGCGCGCGGACATTCGCACGATAGCCATCCGGCCCCTGGCCGGCCGCGAAATTCTCGCCACGCAACGCATCGTAGATTTCGCGATAGCTGACGTCGCGGCCAGCGCGCACCATGAGTGCCACCGATTTGAATTCGCCGAGTGTCAGACTGACCGGCCGTTCGTGCCAGGTCACAGCGTGCGAACCAGCATCAAGTAATAGCGGTCCGGTCTGCAGAACGCTGTCTGCGCTACCCTGGACATCGCCACTAATTTCGATCGCCTCGCTGCGACTCAACGCGAGTTCGATGCGACGCTGAAGAATGGCAAAACTTCGCGTCTTGCCGACGAAATCGATCGCGCCGGCCTTCAGCGCCGCTTCTTCATAAATGACGTCATCAAGAGAGGTCAGGAAGATGGCCGGCGTCATCAGGCCGATCTGGCGTAGACGCTGCAGCAATTCGAGACCGGTAAGGCCCGGCATTTTCCAATCGAGAATAAGAAGGTCGCTGGCGCTCTCGGGCGTCACTACATCCGCGCTCATGTCGTTAAGAGCTACATCCGGCGCTGCGAATTCGCGCACACTGAAACCGGCTTCGGTCAGATTGCCGACCAACATCGGCCTAAAGAGATCGTCGTCATCGACAACGACAAGGCGCGTCGCCTCAGCCATTCTGGCCGTCCCGAAGCTTATGGGACATGATGCGCCTCCTTGAGCGTCTTGTAGCAAGACTGTATCGCAGCATCGTCGGAGCCCTCCGGCAGCACTTCATAGCTGAGCGCACGGCGTTGATTATCTGCGACATCGAGGAAAAAATAGACGTCGAGCGAGCAGGTTCCGGCACGGTATGTCCAAATCGTCCCTGTTCCTTCGCGCCGCGTCGCAATCGGCCGCCCCAGCAACGTGGCCACTTCCAATTCCGCCTTACTCTTCAATTCATCTGGCGTCGAGGCCGATATGTCGACTGACTCTGGCTCAACGATCGTCCCGGCCGGCGCCGGAAG
>CAYOYT010000452.1:0-2516 GCA_964408245.1 uncultured Dongia sp.
ACGATTCAGAGAGCAACACCCTTTCCGGCCGTGTAAAGCGCTATGCCAAGGTCGGCCGCGCCATGGGTGGTATCGCCGCGCGTGTGGCTGGTGAGCGTTACTTGGGGCTAAAGGTCGATCGCGCAGAACATGCCGCTGATCTGAAGGCAGCTCTCGGTGGATTGAAAGGTCCGATGATGAAGGTGGCGCAGATTATGTCGACTATTCCCGACGCGCTGCCGAAGGAATATGTCGAGGAGCTGCGGCACCTACAGTCAAATGCGCCGGCGATGGGCTGGCCCTTCGTGAAGCGGCGCATGGCCGCCGAACTAGGCGCTGGCTGGCAGGGACGCTTCAAGGAATTCGACCACGAGGCTGGTGCCGCTGCTTCTTTGGGGCAGGTACACCGTGCTGTCGCGCCGGATGGCACCAAGCTTGCCTGCAAACTACAATATCCCGACATGCAATCGGCGGTCGAAGCCGATCTCTCACAGCTCAAGCTTATCTTTCGCCTTTACGAACGCTATGACAAAGCGATCACGACCGAGCATATCCATGCCGAGATCGCCGATCGCCTGCGCGAGGAACTAGATTATGCGCGTGAAGCTAAGGCGATGGCGCTCTATCGCCTGATGCTCGCGCAAGATGCGGGAGTTCATCTGCCTCAGCCCATTGACGATCTTACCACTCGGCGGCTTCTCACCATGACCTGGATCGAGGGTGAGCCGTTGATGACCTTCCTTGATAAGAAGCCCTCGGTTGCCTTGCGCAACAAGGTCGCCAGCAACATGTTCCGCGCCTGGTATGTGCCGTTCTACGATTACGGTGTGATCCATGGTGATCCCCATCTTGGTAATTATACGGTGCGACCCAAGGGTGCCGAGGATGCGGGCGCCGTTAATTTAATGGATTTCGGCTGCATCCGCATTTTTGAGCCGAAATTTGTCAAGGGCGTGATCGATCTCTATTGGGCGCTCGAGCGTGGTGATCGCGATATGGCCGTGCATGCTTATGAAAGCTGGGGTTTCAAAGGACTTAATAAAGATGTGATTGACGTGCTCAATCTTTGGGCCAAGTTCGTCTACGGTCCGTTGCTCGAGGATCGGACACGCAAGATCCAGGAGGCCGAAAGCGGCGTCTATGGCCGCGAGGTGGCGGAGAACGTTCACGCCGAACTCCGGCGATTGGGACCCGTGACGCCGCCCAAGGAATTTGTCTTTATGGACCGCGCCGCTATTGGCCTGGGTTCTGTCTTTCTGCATCTTAAAGCCGAGATCAACTGGTATCAGCTGTTCCATGATCTCATCCGTGATTTCGATGATAAGGCGCTGGCAAAACGGCAGAAGGCAGCGCTGAAAGCCGTGGCACTTGAAGCGCAGAGATGATTCGCAGGAATTGCTTGTTGCTACGCGACAGCAGTCTCATCTTGATCTAGCCCACTCGATCCAGCGCGTTCTAAGATCTCACTAATCTTGCTTGCGCCACACCACTTACCTCGGCAATCTTGGCATCGCTTGGGGGTTGGGATGCCGATATCCTGCGTGCGCTCGATTCCTGTCGATAATGACAACCGGTTCAACGGCTTAAACGCCGTAAGGGCTAGATTGGGGAGCGCATGAGGATCGGCATTCTGAAGGAGCGCCGCGCGGCGGAAAAGCGCTGCGCCGCAACACCAGAAACAGTGAAAAAATATATCGGCCTTGGGGCCGAGGTCGTGGTGGAGCGTGGGGCAGGTGTGTCAGCATCGATTCCCGATACCGCCTTCGAGGCTGCCGGCGCTAAGATCGCCACCGATGCTGCCGCCGCGAGCGCTGGTGCCGATATTGTTCTGAAGGTGCAGCGGCCGCTGACTGCAGCAGATGGGAATGATGAGCTCAGCAAGCTGGGGAATGGCACCACCCTCATCGCCATCCTCAATCCTCATGGCGCCAAAGAACAGATTGCTGCTTATGCCGCCGCCGGCATTAACGCGATGGCCATGGAACTGGTCCCGCGCATCACCCGTGCCCAGTCAATGGATGTGCTTTCGAGCCAAGCCAATCTCGCCGGCTCTAAGGCGGTGGTCGATGCCGCCGCAGAATATAGCCGTGCTTTTCCCATGATGATGACGGCGGCCGGCACCGTGGCGCCAGCGCGTGTGTTGGTGATGGGTGCCGGCGTCGCTGGGCTGCAGGCGATCGCCACTGCGCGGCGCCTCGGCGCCATCGTCTCGGCGACCGATGTACGGCCAGCTTCGAAGGAGCAGGTGGCCTCGCTCGGTGCCACCTTTGTGGCGGTGGAAGACGAAGAATTTAAGCAGGCGGAAACGGCGGCGGGCTACGCTAAGCCTATGTCGGAAGCTTATCAGGCCAAGCAGGCAGCCCTCATCGCGGAAACGATCAAGAAGCAGGATATCATCATCACCACCGCACTCATTCCGGGCCGCAAAGCGCCGGTGCTGGTGACCGAGGACATGGTGAAGTCGATGAAGCCAGGCTCGGTCATCGTCGATCTGGCAGTGGAGCAGGGCGGCAATTGCCCACTTTCGGAACTCGGGC
>CAYOYT010000453.1:0-2515 GCA_964408245.1 uncultured Dongia sp.
TTTCAAGCAGCTCGACGGCGCGAAGCAGCGCCGGTTGCACCTTCAGTTCGCCGCGTGAAATGCGTACTGGCCCTTCCGGTTCCGGGGGCGGACCTGCGCGTCGCTCATTGCGCATAGGCTCAGCTACGGTCGCCGGCGCTTCCTGCGTATCTGCCACTCCGGCGACGGCAGGTGCCATGGTGGTGGTCGGCGCCGCAGGCGCAGTAGCGACTTGGGGTGGCAAGGGTACGGGGATGGGCTGTGACGACGGGCTCGCCGGCGGCGTACGTGTCGCCATCGAACCGCTGCCTATGGCCTGCAGTTGCCACCAGAACCAGCCGCCGATCCCGATGGCCGCTAGGGCAACGGCACCGAGGGCCAGCCACAGCAAGGTACGGTTTGGGGCTGGCGTGCGCTTGGCGGCAAAGACATTGCGAACCGCCTCCTGCTCGCTCGCTGGATTCACTGTTGGCTTTACCGTCGTCGGCGTGCGCTTGAGTTCTGCCTGTGGGGCTTTGGGCCGGGGGGCCGTGCCGACCGCAGCGAGATCGGCATCGACCGTGTCGAGATGTGCCGACAGATCGGGCAGAGGCGAGCCCGGGTGCGTTGCCGCCGGTGCGTGCTGCGTGCCGTGCACTGGCTCCAAGCTGAGCTCCGCTCCGGGGCCGGTAGGTACGGACGGCGGCGAACCCGTGTCAACGGGTGTCGAGGCCTGACGCTTGGCTTCTTCAGCCTTCTTAAGAGCGTCGAGTAGGAGGCTCATCGTCCGCTTCCCAATGGATTGACTTTGTCGCCAGGTGCGCGCGGATCGGGAACTGCCGTGAAGAAATCACCCTTAGGCAGGCGGTCACGCAGACCCGAATAATCGCCGCTCAGTGTGGGATCACGTACTACGGTCGGCCGCAGGAATATCACTAGTTCGGTCTTGGTTACGGCGTCATTGCGCTGGGTGAAAAGTTCGCCGACCAGAGGAATCTGTCCCAAGCCTGGCACCGTTGTGTCCTTGTTTTGCAACGCATCTTCCATCAGGCCGCCCATGACACCGATGTTGCCATTCTGAAGGCGCAGGATGGATTCCATTTCACGGGTGCGTATGACGGGAATCTGGCTGGTGACACCTGCGACCTTGAGGGCTGGATTCGGATCATTGACGTAGCCGATGATGCGCGAAAGGTTTGGGCGAACGTTCAAAAGGATCTGCTCATTGGCGCTAATCTGTGGCGTGACGTTCATCACGAAACCGACAGGTACCTGGTTCAGCGTGGTCGTGTATGTTGTGACGGTCGTTGTCTGGTTCTGGGAGGTGTCAGCCTTGATCGTGAAATACACTTGATTGTCGACGACCTTGAGGACGGCGGTCTGGTTGTTGAGTACCGATATCTTTGGGCTGGACAACACCTTGGTTGTGCCATATTCGTCAAGAAGCTTGATGGTGCCGGTGAAATCATCGTTCTTGTAGGTCAACGAGAATAGACCTGCCGTTCCGGTTGCCGGTGCTGTTCCAACCAATGATGCACCGAAACCGATGCGCGTTGCCAACTGACCCCAGTCGATACCCTGCTGATAATTATTGGACAGGTTAACCTCGACGACTGTCGCTTCGATCATCACTTGGCGTTGTGCACTGGTCTGAACCTTGTCGAGGAATTCCTGAATCTTCTCGTGTTGGCGCGAGGTGGCTCGCACCGTGATGATTCCGGTCTCGGGGTGGGCAATGACCGATGCTGCTTCTTTGACTTCGAGTGTCCGGCAGTTTGAATTTGACGATGTGTTTCCGGTAGCTGTTGTTTGGCCTTGGGCGGCAGTATTGCCTCTGACTGCGGATGCGCCAACATTGGTCTCCGCCGCCCCCGCTCCCGAGGCAGATGATGCGTTGGACGCCTGATGTGTTCCTTGCGATTCAGCTTCGCAGCTATTTTCTTTTTTTACGATCTTTTTGTCTGTTTCGAGCAGGATGTCCTTAATATTCTGAATCAGCGTTACCCAAAAACGATTCAGGGCAAGATTTTCGATTCTTGTCGTGGAGTTGTTGTTTGCGCCAGTAGATGTAGGCGTCGTGCCACTGGAGGTAACACCAGCAAGTTGCGACGTAACGGTGACCGAGCCGATGGTGTCGCGGCTCATATTTACGTAGTCGACCGGGTAGTTGCGTAGGAACGGTGTATCGCGCATCACGGTCAGGTTCGGTCCGTCGATCTCAAAACGCATATCCACCTGCTTCGAGATTCGATTCAACAACTGCGGTAGGGTCTGGTCAATGGCGTTCAGCGTGACGTAGCCATTGATGCCGGGGTGGATGTCGACGTTGATCCGGGCATCCCGTGCCAGCGCAAACAACAGATCGTGCACTCGCACATTGTTGACGACGACGCTATAAGTTTCCGTCTTGGGGGTGGCGCGTGGTTTTGGCGTAGCGACACTTTGGGTTATGGGCTTGGGGATGTTATTGGTACTGCCGCTCGGCACTTGGTCGGTCATCAAGTGGGCCGACGAAGGTTCCCTGATCGTGGGCGAGGTGCAGGCCGCCACGAGCAGT
>CAYOYT010000454.1:0-2514 GCA_964408245.1 uncultured Dongia sp.
CCTACAGACTGTGCTCGAGCGATTGCTTGAGGAAGAGAGCTTCACTGCCTCCGAGATGGGCGGCAAAACCATCACCAACGATGGCGCATATGTCCACGACCGCGTGGCACCTCTGGCCAAGAACGCGGATCTATCAAAGTTCATCCTGTAAATTAGAAATTCATGGGCGGTTCGCCTTAGATGGACCACCCATGAGTTTTTTTACCAAGCCTTTATGCCAAACCCGCCCCAGGATTCTGCCCCCGAGACGCTAACATCAGGACTTATTGCTGGGATTTACGGCCGGAATTCGCCAGCTGCATAAAAAAACACTTGTCGGTCCGGCCGCGGAATCCTAGGAATTGTCTAAGAAGTACCGCTTAGGTGTAAGCATCGGCCGGTTCTCGCGACAATCGTTAACGCGAGTCGCTGCTATCACGCGCGGTGGACGGAGGAAAACGCTTGCAGTCCAAGACGCGCGATTTACCGGATCATGCTGCTCCTGTGGCCCATCCCTATCCGGCGGCCGATCCAGCGGCAGCGCGCGCTTGGGAGGCGCGTCGCCTGGTCGCGCTACATGAAAGCGGTATCCTCGATACTGGCTCAGAGCAAAGTTTCGATGACATCACAGCGCTTGCTGCTCAAATTTGCGAAACCCCGCTCGCCCTCGTCTCCTTTGTGGATGAAGGGCGGGTCTGGTTCAAGTCCTGCTTCGGTGGTGACTTTCACGAATACTCCCGCGCTAACTCTTTTTGTAATGAAGCCATCCGTTCTGCGGGGGTGTTCGAAGTACCCGATCTTGCCGCCGATCAGCGCTTTGCCAATCATGTGCTGGTACGCGAGAGCGGATTTCGCTTTTATGCCGCCTCCCAGGTGAGGTCGGCAAACGGTGCCAATCTCGGCACGCTCTCGGTCGTCGATTATCGGCCGCGCAGCTTGACGGTCGCACAGCGCAGCGCGCTTACACGACTTGCCAATCAAAGTGCTGGCCAGATCGCGTTGAAATCCTCGCTGCGCGATCAGGAGCGCGAGATCGCGAAACGCACGAGCGCTCTGCGTGTGACCGAGGCGCGCTTGCTCGCGTTCATGCAGCACGCGCCGCTGACCTTGTCAGTAAAGGATCTCACCGGCCAGTATCTGATGGTCAATCGCGCTTGCGCGCATTTCTACGACAAGAGTCCGGAAGAGATGCTGGGCCTGTGTATTGACGATGTCGATAAATCCTCGGGTGCTGTAAAACTCAAGGCACTCGAAGCCGACATGTTGGCGACTGGAACCCCGGTGACCCGCGAGATCGCCTATCCGCACAAGGACGGCATGCGGTGGTATCGCGACATCAAATTCCCGATCCCTGACGACAATGGGGCGACGGTCGCCATCGGTGGTATCGGCCTTGAGATCACGCAAGGCCGCGTCGCACAGGAGGAACTGATCGACGCCAAGGAGCATGCCGAGGCGGCCAATCAGGCGAAGTCGCAATTCCTTGCAAATATGAGCCATGAATTGCGTACGCCCTTGAATGCAATCCTAGGTTTTTCTGAAATTCTTGCTAGCAATGCGCTGGGTCCGCTGGGCCCGGAGAGGGCACAGGCCTATGCCGAGGATATTCATCAGAGTGGTCGATTGCTGCTCAACATCATCAATGACATTCTCGATCTCTCGAAGATCGAGGCAGGCCGCATGGAATTGCGCGAAGCGCCTTGCGATCTCGGCGGCCTCACTAAAAATGCTCTCAATCTGATCGCCAACGCTGCCCAAGCAAAGAGCTTGAAGCTGATAAATTCCGTACCAACGGGCTTGCCCAGGGTGCGCGCTGATGAACGAGCGCTCACGCAGATTCTTCTCAACCTCGTTAACAATGCGGTGAAATTCACCTTGCCGGGCGGTGAGATTCGCGTCGATGCGGCGCGGGTTAATGGGGGCGATGCCGGCGACGGCCTGGCACTCGCGGTCTCTGATACGGGGATCGGCATTGCCAGCGAGGATATTCCGCTGGTCTTTTCGGCTTTTGGCCAGGTGCAGGGTGCTTTCGTGCGTGGCCATGAGGGGGCGGGTCTTGGCCTGCCCATCGCCCGGGCGCTTGCCGAAGCGCAAGGTGGCAAGCTCGATCTCCAAAGCCGGATCGGCATCGGCACCCGCGTCACCCTGTGGTTCCCGAGCATCCGCGTTATCGACGGCTGATCTTGCTGCAAATTAGACAAGTCCCGCCCAATCCGGTATCAGGGCGATCATGTCGGTAAAAGAACCTTCGTCTCCGGTGCGAGACGCCCGCGGTACCGTGCCCGAGACGGGCGGTAGCAGCGATTCACCCATCCTCTCCGCTCGCTCCATTGCGCTCGATCTGATGGATGCCGTCTTCCGGCGAAGGAAGCCGCTGGATGAAGCTCTCTCCGAACATGCCGAGCTGGAAAAGCTGGCGACCCGCGATCGTCAGTTCGTGCGCGCGCTGGTCGCCACCACGTTGCGGCATATGGGGCAGATCGACCATGCGCTCGGCCAATGCTTAGAAAAGCCACTGCCCGCGCGCGCCCTTAT
>CAYOYT010000455.1:0-2509 GCA_964408245.1 uncultured Dongia sp.
ACCGAAGGCGGTCACCGATGCAGCCGTTAGAAAGAGAAAGTCGCGCCGCGTGCCTTGCTCGGCATGCCCCCCATTGGGCGATTGCGCGTGATCCGCCATATTCCTTGTCCCTCCGGCAAGAGAAACCTGCCCGCGCCTATCACCATCGCTCATGCGTGGCTCTGGGAACACGACCAGGATCTTGAATACCCAAAAAATCCCGGGGGTTATACCATGGCACCCGAAACGGGCCGCAAGCGAGAGACGCGACAGAACGCCGCAGATGGACGGCTCTCCCGCTGGCATCCCGACCGCGGACCAGCAAGGCCCGGGCATTCCCCCTTAACCGGGCCAAGGGTATAAACAATTCCAGTTGATTTGCAAGATTGGGCCATGTCGTGAGGTGGCTCTTTTGTTGAGTGAAAGTATAAACAAATCATGCGCTTGGTTCTGTTCGAGCCGGACATTCCACAGAACACCGGCACGCTTTTGCGCTTGGCTGCGTGTTGGAATCTGACGGTCGATGTCATTTTCCCCTGCGGCTTCATTTTTGACGATCGCCGCATGAGGCGGGCCGGGATGGATTATCTCGATTCCGTCGAGATCCAGCGCCATACATCCTGGGTCACCTATCGCGGCTGGCGACAGGAAAATAGCCGCGACGCTGGGCGCCTCATTCTGCTCTCGACCAAAGCGGCGCAGGCTTATCATCACTTCACCTTCCAAGCGGATGACAGCATCATGGTAGGGCGCGAATCGAGCGGCGTGCCGGATGAGGTTCATGCCGCGGCCGACCATCGCCTGGTCATTCCGTTGCGTCCCGGCATGAGATCGCTCAATGTCGCCCTCGCTGCTTCGGTCGTGGCTGCCGAGGCCCTTCGCCAAACTGGATTCTCGAGTCTTTCATGATCCCCTACAGCCTGCCAGAAACTTTCCCCGGTGATTATCAGGAACAAGCGCGCCGCTGGTTCCAAAATCTGCGCGACCAGATTTGCAAGAGCTTTGAAGCGCTAGAGGACGAATTCTCAACCCATCCCAAACTGACGGCAGGCAAGAAGGCCGGGCGCTTCGAGCGCAACATTTGGGAGCGCGGTAGTGCGACCCAGGCTTCTAGTGGGGGTGGCACCATGTCCGTGATGAAGGGGTGTTTATTCGAGAAGGTCGGTGTCAATATATCGACCGTTTTTGGCACCTTCTCACCTGAATTTCGCGAGCAGATTCCGGGCGCTGGGGGCGATGGCGCCTTTTGGGCGAGTGGCATCAGCCTGGTCGCTCATATGCACTCGCCCCATGTGCCGGCGGTGCATATGAACACGCGTCTCATCGTGACATCCAAGGCCTGGTTTGGCGGTGGTGCGGATCTGACCCCGATGTTCCCAGAG
Organism: uncultured Dongia sp.; assembly: GCA_964408245.1. GTDB lineage: Bacteria > Pseudomonadota > Alphaproteobacteria > Dongiales > Dongiaceae > Dongia. The sequence goes on from CAYOYT010000455.1 coordinate 1,362, forward strand.
AATCACGGGGCCGATGCGGCTCTGTTTCACAGCGCCTTACAAAAAGCCTGCGACGCAACCGATGCCGATTATTATCCGCGCTTCAAGCAATGGTGCGATGACTATTTCTTTCTGCCGCACCGGGACGAGCCACGTGGCCTGGGCGGCATTTTCTATGACCAGATGAATTCCGGTGATTGGTCGAAGGATTTCGCCTTCACGCAAGACGTCGGCAAGGCGTTCCGTGACATCTATCCTGAGATCGTGCGGCAGAATATGGGCAAGACCTGGACACCAGAAGAACGGCAGCGGCAATTGGTGCGGCGCGGTCGCTATGTCGAGTTTAACCTGCTCTACGATCGCGGTACCACTTTTGGCCTGAAGACTGGCGGCAATACTGACGCGATCCTGATGTCGCTGCCACCTGAAGTCGCTTGGCCGTAGTGGCGGCTTGCTTTACTCCAGCCGGTAAATCTCGGTCTCATCGCGTCTGCCGGGAAGAACCTCCCTGCCCAGCGGTGTCAGATTGGTATCGGACGGGAGCAATTTTGCCGTATCGGCGCTGATACTGACGATGGCAGAACGCTTGCCATCATCCATCTGCTTGCCGAATTGCTCCAGACGTTGCGCGATATTCACCGTATCGCCAACCAGCGTGTAATTGATACGGCCAGGTGCCCCAATATTGCCGGCAATGACCGTGCCGCTATGAATACCGATACGGACGCGCACCGGAGCCAAACCCTTGCCCGCGCGCCGGGCGTTATCAGCATCGAGGCGGACCGTAATCCGCTGCGCGGCCCGCACCGCACGCAGGGCGTGATCTTCCTGTGCCTCCGGCGCGCCCCAGAATGCCATGATGGAATCGCCGATATATTTGTCGATGCTGCCGCCCTCGGCCACGATGTGCTGTCCCAGCAAAGTGAAATGCCGGTTGAGAAAGGCAGCAAGACGGCGCGGACTCAAGCGCTGGGCGATACCAGAAAAACCGACGATATCGGTAAAGAGCACCGTCACCACGATCTCGCGCGACGCTAGGATGCTGCTGCTTTCTGGGCTCATTAGATGCGGTACCAGTGAGCCTGGTACATAAGTCGAAAACCATCCCAATCCGTTGCGCATACTGTTATAGGCGCTGGCAGCGACGTCAATTTCGCGAAAGCGGCTGC